>JAUVDZ010000107.1 GCA_030595015.1 Candidatus Peregrinibacteria bacterium
AACCCGTTGTAATGCGATGTACATCCTTGGTTAAATTTTCTAATGATTTTGCTATTTTAAATCGAGGATCTTCAATTGGTAGCAAGGTATTTTCAAATTCATTAAAACGTATTGGGAACTGAAATTGATATTTTTTATTATGGGAATCTTTACATTTTGCCGTGATTACTAATTCTGTCTTCATTTTTTCCTCAAAATTGTCGTTTATTATTGTTAATGTGTAGTTCCTAATACCTCGAGGTGGTAAGAATGGTATACCTTTAGCAAATGGCCCCCAATTTTTGATGTTGTTGTGTTTTGCCTTTTTGTTACTGCTGAAGCACTGAAAATCTTGTTCGCATTCTAACTTTATGTCATGTGCACCAGTGAACCCGTTATTCTCAATGAAAAGTTCAATTTTGCTGCCCCAGTCTTGTGCACGTTGTATATATATGTCTATTCGAGGTCTTTCTTGCATTTCTCTTGCTTTTCTTGTTTCCCAGATTAGCCAACCAGTAAAAATCATGTAGATTAGAGTTGCAAATGCTGTAACAATTGTCGATATTTGTATTATCCAGTCTGGCATAATTATTAGTTAATTGATGAGTTTTTTAATTGTCCCTTTTTGTGAACAAAAAATCAAATATATACTAATAAACTACTCAATTATGCCTTAGAAAAACAACTACCCACTCCAGGTACATTTGACCGTCAAAAGTATGGGAAAGTGTCTCATTTGTCTCATCTTCATTCTTCCTGTAAAATTAACTTAAAGCTACCTAAAGGGTACTAGACCCGAGTAGCCAGCCATTCAATTAGGTTTGCTGCGAAGAAGGAGCTTTAGCGACTGATTGAGCAGGAAAGCGATTAATCTCGAGCCCGATAGGGTGAGAGGAGAATTCGAGCTGAGTCAGGAGCAACGCGACGAAGCGAATGCTTAAGCATTCGTACGAACGAAGTCAGTTGGAAAATTAACTACGGCGAAGCGGAGTTGATTAATTTTGTTTAAGCTCTATGGATTTTTGAAGTTACGTTAATATTAAATATATTTTTTATGATTCTAACCTCTCAAAACCGTGAAAATCATCCAAAAATCACCATATCTTCACGATTATGTTGACAAAACCGTGAAAAACTATAAACTTAGAGTATGACTAAAGTATTAAACGTATTCAGCAAGATAGCTTTGTTGCGAGAGCGCTACTATAAAATTTCTTCAAAAAAGAAGTCTCTATTAAAAATTTTAAGTGAAACCGAGGTAGCCGAGCAGGTGTATAACTCGAATGCTATTGAAAATAGCACTCTTAGCCTTGAAGAAACAGAAAAGATATTGTTGCAAATTGATCTTGATCGTTATGTTTCCGAGCGTGAGCTTTTTGAAACGAAGAATCTTGCACGAGTAGTTTCTTATATTGATACAAAGGCGCAAGCACGGGAGCTGAATCTTGAAATGATTTTATTATTACATAAGATGCTTCTTTCAAACATTCGCGATGATGATGAATGGGTGAAAGTTGCTAATCACATAGCAACCGATCCCAAACAAGTTATTGAAAAACTTGAAGAGATGTTAAGTGAATATAATTCAACAAACAATAAAAATATTATAAAAAGAATTGCGCTTCTGCATCTTACTTTTGAACATATTCACCCCTTTGTTGATGGAAACGGACGTATTGGCAGAGTAATAAACAATTACTTGCTTATCAGAGAAGGTTTCGTGCCAATTAACATTAAATTTATTGATCGTAAGTTGTATTACGAGGCTTTTAAAGAATTTGATAAGGATGGGAAAACTTCGATTATGGAAGAGATTGTGGGGAAGGCAATTACAAATAGTTATCATAAACGACTGGCGTATATGGAAGGGAAAGAGATTATTACACTTTCGCAGTATGCCAAAAAGGAAAAAATTTCTCACTCCAACCTCATCAATAAAGCAAATCGTCAGACTATTGAAGCATTTCTGGAAAAAGGAGAATGGAAAATTGGTTTTTCCATGGGAAAATGAGGAAAAGTTTACTAAATATACTTTTTAGAACAAGGATACTAAACCCGAGTAGTCAGCCATTCAGAAAGTCCAATTTTTACTTTCATGTTTTTGTGTGGTATTTTTTCCTGTGTAAATTTTAACTATTTCCAAATGAATGCTAAAAAAATTATCTTTCCAGTCCTCCTGATTTCTACGCTTATGTTTACTGCTTGTAATGATGGACCTGATTCTCTGGAAAATGCTGTCAATGATGCAGAAAGTGCTATGGAAGATCTTCATGAAAATGTTAGTTATGCCGATACTGTTTTGATTGATTTTATGTATGGGGATGTTGCGGATGCTAATATTGTTTGCTATTTTTCTTCTCCAGTTGCAGAAAGTGAGCTTAAGACTACTACTTATATTGCTGGAGAGAGAATCCGACTTGAATATGTATTGACTCCACCAATTCAAGGACAAGGAGATTTATATATCGTGAGTGATGGTGAATATATGTATATGTGGGGTGATAGTTTTTTGGGAAACGCGATGAATGGGTTTAAAGTTGCTATAGGCGACACTGATGTTGATGAATCTAATGATGGAATGCCTGAATTCCTTGATTACAGTATGCCAATGACTGATTGTGTTTCTTGGGAGCCTGATGAATCTTATCTTGAAGTACCTGACAATATAGAATTCATAGATATGTATGCCTTGGTTGATTGTTCTATTTGCGACATGTTGCCTTCTAAAGAAAAACAATCGTGTTTAGAAGACTTAAAGTGTAAAAAAGAATAATAATATATGAAGTAGTAAAGGATACTATATATTCACAAGCTTTTATTGAACTTCCAACATTTGTAGTTGTAGATAGCAATGGTGTAGATCTAAGTATGTCAATTAATCCTGATACTGTGACACCAGGAACAATGATTTATTATAGATAAATCCTTACCTACTCCTCTTTCTATCCATCCCATTTAGAATTTTTTTCCGCAGACGCACTCGAGTTGGTGTGATTTCTGCATATTCATCTTCTTTAATGTATTCAATCGCGCTTTCAAGAGTCATTGGAATGATTGGCGTCAAATTTAATGCCTCATCTGCTCCAGAAGATCGAACATTTGTAAGTTGTTTATTTTTAATAGGATTAACAACCAGGTCAGTTCCCTGATTGTGTTCTCCAATAATCATTCCTTCATAAACCTCAGTACTTGGGCCTATAAACAGAGGACCTCTTTCCTGTAATTTCCAAAGGGAATAGGCCATTGTCGAACCTTTATTGCCAGAGATCAAAGATCCCACTGTACGTTTTTCAATATCTCCAGTAAAAGGCGCAAAATGATCAAAAGAATGATAAAGAGTGCCTTCGCCTCGAGTCATAAGTAAGAAGATTGAGCGGAATCCCAAAAGACCACGAGTAGGGACTTCGAATTCAATCAAAGTATTCCCATTTTCTGACTTCATATTAGTCATGATACCTTTTCGCTTACCCAATGCCTCAATTACAGAACCAGACATTTCATCCGGAACATTAATCACAGCATTTTCAATAGGTTCATGTTTTTCCCCATCAACTTCCTGCATAATCACCTCAGGCTGAGAAATCTGCAATTCAAAACTTTCACGTCTCATTGTTTCAATTAAAACTGCAATATGCATCTCACCACGTCCATAAACCTTATATGAATCACTTCCTTCAACTGGTTCAATTTTCAATCCAACATTAGTTTCTAATTCTTTTTCTAACCTATCCTT
>JAUVDZ010000085.1 GCA_030595015.1 Candidatus Peregrinibacteria bacterium
CTAAACCATCAACCAACCTTAAAGCCGAGGTTACAGAAACAAATATTGGTATTATGATGGGTTACTTTGGCCATCATAAATTTGATGATGCAAAAAATGCTAATGGTTTAAAAGAGTTTGCCAAAGAGCATAAAATTCCAATGTCTCCTTTGTATAGCAATTATCAAGCTGTCTTAGCTGAAAAGGAATTAATAAAACTGGGCCACCCTAGTAAATTTTTTGAAGGAGAACATGGTGAAATTTTCAAACGATTTTATAATGATTTTTATAAGACAGGAAAAATATCATCTGGACCTGCATGGGATAAAAAGGTAATGCTTGAAGTAATTCAAAGGAAAACAAAAAATATAAAACAAGCAATGTATCGCATAAGTTTGGATATGCAAGAACATGAGGAATTTTTTAAAAAAGTAAGTAAGCCGCCTCCTGAAAATAAAACAATTTTTCATATAAAACCTGCTACAAAACAGGATGAAATAAGAGCAAGATTAATAGGGTATGGATCAATGCTTAATTTAATGAGAAAGCTTGATGCAAAATATTTGCGAAATTGTCAGGATTTTAAAATGACAGCAATGCTCAATGAACCTAAAGGTGTAACATTTAAACAAGTTCTAAAAAAACAAGAAAAATATACTCGCACACATACAAAAGGCAAAGGATTAGGGGTTATAGAACACACTCATGGTTTCCGAAGATTAGACGAAGATCTTGGGAACACTGCTGATAATTATAATAATGGAAAAAGAGCTGATATTTATGGGGGAAAAATGAAAGTTTTAAATCAATTTTTAGGAACAAGTTATGAATTGCCAAAATATGAAGCTTTAGCTGGTTCTGAAATGATTCAACCGTTTGTTAAAGCAGAACTTTCTGAAACATTCGATACGATTGAAAGTAAGTTATTTAGTAAAAACGGGCATGTTGGTGAAGCAGCAAGAAAGATCAATGGAATGGCATATAACATGAAGAATCCTGGAGAACCTTTTACTTTTGGATATGAAAAAGCTATCAAATTATGTGGAGAAGCGTCTGATCATTGTGAAAAAGCAAATGATATTTTATTAGCGGAGTGGCAAAAACTTGGAAAGGCTGGTTTAGCTGCAAATGAAAAGTATAAAAATAATCCTCAATTAAGAGATCAAATCAAAAAAAGCATAAAACAGGCACAAGATAAGATTTGGAAAATGACGAATGATAAAAAAGCCTTATATGGATCTGAATTTGAAACAAAATTAGGATTACAAAATCTAGATCTTCAAAATGCTCTTAAGAAAAAAACTATGATTACATTTGCAACAAGTGTGGCAAATGTTGCTATTTTGGCTGCTGCAGTTGGTACAGCAATGGTAGGTGGATCAGCGTTTGCAGCATTAGGGCAGAGACTATTTGCAAGAGTTGCAAGTGCAGGGCTTCAAAATTTTCTTGTTACCACTACAAGTATGGCAGGAGCATCAGCAGGTGGTGTTGTTGGATCGAGACTTCCAATGTCAGTATTTCAGGCAACAGGGATGATTGATTACGGTGGATTTAAAAAGATCTGGGATCCAGCAAAAATGGCAAAAGAATTCGGAATGGGTTTTGTTATGAGTATGAGTGCTGTTTATGCAGCAAGAGGAGCAATGGCTGGCCTTGAAATGGCTGCCCGATCACCAGGAAGATTAACATCACATTTAGGCAAGGCTGGATTAAAAAAAATGCAGTCATTAGGTAAATTGTTGGATCCTGAAAACTATATTCATGGTAAAGCTACTCGTTCTAGACAATTTTTAAGAGAATTTAGTCAGGAAGGTATGGAAGAAGGTGTAGAAAGAACAAATCCTTATGTTGGATGGCTTGTTGCAGCAATGGGATGTTCAAAAAGACCTAATGCAGAAATTGCATTACATGGACTTGGAGCTACAGAAATAGGTTTAACTAGCGAAGGTAATAATTTTGTTTATACAACATCAACAGCTAAGGAATTTGTTAATAAATTGGCATCCAAGTTTGGGAATCAGGCGGATCAACATTTTAGTTATAAGATTGATCCTGATGGAACAGTATTTGTTTATCTTAAATCGAAAGTCAGAGGGAAAGATAAGACAATATCTGCATTTGAAGTTAAACCTGCGCAGAGTAGTGACAATCTGACTCCACAATCTGAAATAACTAGAATCAAAAATCTTGCACAAAACAAAAAAGGTGAATATAAATTTAAAGACGTAGAGGATTATCAGGAAACAATTTTAGAATTAAGAGAAAGAGGATTTTTGGCAATTCAGAATGCAGATGGAACAGTTAGCATTAGAAAAGGCGGGTTGGAAATTAAAGTTAAACTTCCAAAAGAAGGAAAAATCTTATCAGAATCTGAAATTACAGCTAGAAAAAAAGCTGAAAGTTTCTTAGTAAAAAATAAAGCAAAAATAACACGTTACTTTAAAAACAAAACAATAAAACAGGCATTCATTACATTTATGACTGATTGCCAGGGTTCATTAATAGAATTCAGACAAAAACATCCAATGCTAGCAAAAATTATGCCAAAGGATTTATTAAAAATAAAATTCATTCCGATACCTGTGATTGCTATATCTTGCGGCGTGCCATTTGAATTAAAATCTGTGGGAGAATTGAATATAAATGCTAATCTCCATTTAAAACCCGGAGATCAAATAAAAATTAAATTTGAAGAAAATGACTATAGAGTTATTAAAATACTTAATATAGATTCCAAATCAAAATTTGTTACTGTATTTGATTTTAAACACAATAAAAAGACAAATTACCCGATAGCAGAAATTAAACGTTTCATAAATGAACGTATTGATGAAGAAGAACAAGCAATGCTGGAAGGGGAAACGCTATTAAATGAAATTAATAAAGGGAACTTAACTAGTTTTGTTATGAATGGTTGGGATATATATAAAAAAGTGCCTGAATTGGCAAGAATTTTTGGCGAAGAAAGTTACCAACATGGTGCTCATCAACATGAAAAAATAGGTGAACACACTTTGCAGGTTTTAAAAAAGCTTAGAGAATCAACTCAATATAAAGAATTAATAAAAAGTAATCCAAAAAATAAAGCTATTTTGGAATTAGCTGCCTTATTTCATGATATAGGGAAAAAAGGTTACAAAAAAGATGATCCAGACAGAAGAAAACCAGATCATGCGCATGAAGAAAAATGTGCACAAATTGCAGAAAAAGTTTTGCAAAAACTGAAAATACCTCAAGATACAAAAGATAAAATTGTTCAACTTGTCAGACTTCATAGTGCAGGTTCTGAAATTGCACTTAAGCGAATTAACCCTGAATATGAATACAATCCTGACAATTTAACCCCAATAGATTTAGCACTCAAATTAAAAGACAAGAATAGTATATTGTTACTTAAAGCTTTAAATTATGCAGATGTTCAATCAATAAATCCAAAAATTACAGAAAGTTTTAAAAACAATACAAGAAGAGAAATGAGTAAGGTGTATGATGAAGCAATTAAATTTCTTGAAGATCCACATGGTACGCTGGCTCACAAATTAGAAAAAATTGGCTTACACACTTATGCTAATAGCGTAAAAAAAATTGATTCAAAATTTTCCGAGATAGATGGCACCGATATAAGTACGCTTGAAAAAAGAGTTAAATTCGTTGAAAAACTTGAGAAATTACATACAAAAATTGATGACAAACTTGATAATTTAAAAATACACGGATATAAAAAAGAATTAAAAGCTATTTCAGATTACACCAATAAGAAGTATGGAACTTTAGAAGAAAGATTTGAAGCTGCTACGCAATTGACTCAGAATGTTGAAAATTATAAAGCACAATATAGAATCACATCAGGTAACTTAGTAAGAGGAGTAGAAATGGTAAATTTCAGATCTCAGGAAGGACAGGCCTTAAAACAACTTTTAGACCAACAACGTGTAGCAAAAAAGGAACAGAATTTTAAAAAGGCACATGCTATATATAAAAAAATTCAAACTTTAGTTAAGCCGGTATTCGGTGATGGATTAATAGCAGGAAAAAAATTACAATCCCTTATTAATATTGAAGATATTAAAATATTTTCAGTTGATGAATTTGCAAAACTTTGTACAACTGAATCAGATAAAGCTTTATTAGAGTATTTAAAAAGTGATTTCAAAGATGTGTATTTTACTAATCCAGAATTAAATAAATTTGTAAAAGACTTACCAGAGTTTAATGAAAATACTATCCACACAGGTGAAAAACTTAAACTTTTTATAGCAATAAAAAAAGAAATTGTTAAATTACATATAGATCCTATAGACGCAAAGACAAAAGCACTCCATATGAAACGACTTAATGACTGTTTACAAATGATTAAAGACAGTAAACTCGGAAGTGATTTACATCATGGTACAAATTCCAACATATTCAAACAATTAACACCTGGAAATCCAGAATTGCTATCAGGTGCAGAATTACAAATAAGAGGGATAATAACAAAAAGTGGAGAAAAAGATATTGCAGGAGGTACTGGACTAGGTAATTTTATTTATGCTGCTCAAGGTCGTGATGGATTAGGTAGTGCAAGGGCATATGCAGAATTAAATCACAATACTGAAGGTTATATGGATCCTGCAACTTTAGGTTTCTACCACCTTGAAAACAGAATAAATGATTTCTCAAAAGCAATTGTTTTAATGGAAAATGCAACACCATATGACTTAAACAGAATAAGAACGCATACCCGACTCACATTAAAAGCGCTTAAAAGATTAAGGGATGACTATGAAGCTGCAATAGATAAGCAACTAAATGGTCCTGATTATACAAATACGGAACCATATCAAATATTACTTGGTTTAAAACAAGGAAATCATCAATTAAAACATTTGGAAAGGGAGTATAAAGGTCTTTTATCTGGTGAGATCAAAATACAAACGCCCTCTATTTCATTGAAGCAAAATCTTGAAGTCATATATGTTCCCGAAGCTAATATTAAAGATGCAAAACAACAGCTAACAAGGCTTTTAGGAGCTGAAATTGCAAAAAAGGTTAAAATCTATTCAATTGAAGGTAGATGATATAAAACATAATGTGATTTTGCGAAAAGCGGAAATCCTAAGATTTCTTAAAAGAATAATTGCAAAATACAGAATCAAAAGATAGTTTGGCATTGAATAAAAACTATC
>JAUVDZ010000016.1 GCA_030595015.1 Candidatus Peregrinibacteria bacterium
CTAAACCAAGCTCAGGAAGATCAGGAATCTTACGCGATTTATCCTGAATACGCATTACAACTTTTTCTCCATTTACAGTTGGTAAAGTTGAAATACGAAGATCCATTTCTTTTCCATCGCGGGTTGTTACTGCCGATCGGCCATCTTGCGGAATTCTTTGTTCATCAATTTTCAAATTCGACATAATCTTCACGCGGGAAACAACAGCAGGATGAATATTTGTTGGATATTCAACAACCTGCCGTAAAACACCATCAATACGATATCTAATACGAACAGTATGCTCTAAAGGTTCGATATGAATATCTGAAGAACGGGAATCCAAAGCAAAACTAATTGTACTTAACACAAGTTGTGGGATATTACCTCCCAGAATAGCTTGTTGTAATTGTTCTAATTTTGGATTTTTTTCTGGCATGTTATTTCTCAGGTGATCTATAGTATGCATTCATTGCTACATTGAAATTTATTTCATCACGACCGCTTGTGTTTCCTTCTGTTCCGGTTGGTGAAACAAAATTAATAATGATTGATTGGATGTCGATTAAACGTGTTTCATCGCTCAGAGTCCCACTTGTTTCTACGAATTTAAGGAATTTGAAAAAGTTATCAAAGGAACTTTGAATTGTCATCTTGAATGGCATTGATTCATAAGCAAGTTCACTGTTGTTTTTTGATTTTGCAAATTGAAGATTGCTTATCAGAAACGGATTTTTAAGTCTATGGATCTCACTGGCAAAATTATCTAAACTTCGGGTTAATGAAGTATAGTCTTCTGATTTTGGCAGAACTACATCTAATTGATTTTGAATTGTTTGTATTAAATCCAAATTTTCTTCTTTAATTTTTCTAAGTTCAGCTTCGATTTGTTGTGAGTTATCATCAAGTCTTTCAAATAAAACTTCATTATTTGCTGTCTGACTTCTAATTTCCAAAAAGTTCATTACATTTGTATACGTGAAGTATCCCGCAGCAATAAGCAATATAATAGTTAGAGCTCCGTAGAGTCTTAGTTGAAAGAATTTAGATTTTAAGAACGATGTAGCGTCCATTAAATAAGAGTTAGGTATTCGTCGTCTAAGTAAAGTTCGATTCTAAAGTTTGATGTATACCCTTTATTTTCATCTCCTGATTTCGGGTACGATCTGTTTTCAACTTGTTTGAACATTGGAGATTGTTCTAAAGAATCAATAAGATTTGCAATAAGAGTGAATGTCGTTCCATCATCTTTTTTAGCCAATCCCGTTAGAACAACCCGATTGTTATCTGTATCAAAATCAAATGCTGAATATCTTAATCCTCCGAGTTCTTCAAAGAAGCCGGAATTATAAAGCGAGTCTTCATTTTTTGAAATTGTTTCAATTTCTTCAATGATAGAAGACCATTTGATTCGATTTTGTTTAAGTATATTTACACTACTAAAGTCATTGCTTAGGATTTCCAAAGCCTTTTGTGTTAACTCAAATAATTTCATATCATCTCTTTCAAGGTCACTACGGATTTCATCTGCATTATTTGCGAAAAATTTCTTAAGATCATTATTTGTTACAAGTTGAAGAGCAGTTGAATAATTTGTTATGTCCTGCACAATAGGATCAGTTAACTCTTCTTTTTTCAAAAGTTTAATTTCGTCTCTTAGCTCATTTTTGAGTGCATTCAAAAAGTCTGCCTCCGGAATATTACCAATTTTTATTGGCTCATTAAATTTTGCTTTTGCGTTTTCATAAGCCATAAGAATTCGATTTTGAAGATCAGCCAGCGCATCATTGTCCACGCCACCTGTTCTTGCTTTCGTATATGTATCACTTAAATAAGAAAGTTCCTGTAAATAAAAAGCCATTAATAAATAATTTTGTTGATTGATAGAAGTTTGCAGAGTTACTATTTCCTGGTTTGAATTTTTCAGTTCCTGAGCTGTGTTAGGTCCTCTTAAACTTGAGAACAAATCAAACTTAGGATTAAGTTCAGAAAAGAAGAACCCAATCGACAATAAAGCTAATACTATTACACTAATGAATGCGATTTTAATTAGTTTTAGATTTCGTTTTGTAGGATCAAATGCCCCAACAATCTTTTTTTCAAGTTCAGGAATTGGCCCAAGAATATTTTCCTCGGGTTTGGTTTCTTTTGCTTTTTTAACATTAACACCTTCAATTAACTCAGTTGTTTGAGGTTTCTCTTGCTCTGAAGGAGCTTTTTTCTTGAAGATATTAGTGTATTTGTTTTCTGGCATTTTTGTTTTGTTTGCGCGCCTTGCGCTTTTATATTTTCCTTATATTTTAGCAGAATTTGGCCAAAAAGTAAAGCTTGGAGGTGCAGACAAAGGACTTTACTTAGTAATCGACTTTACCTCGACCTATTAAAAAAAGACCGCCTCTTACGAAACGGCCTTTTCAATTTATTCTTTTGTCTTATTTCAGTTCTACGCTTGCACCGGCATCTTCTAATTTTTTCTTTAATTCTTCAGCTTCGTCAGCAGGTACGTTTTCTTTAACTGCTTTTGGAGCTCCATCAACTAAATCTTTTGATTCTTTAAGTCCAAGACCTGTAATTTCACGTACAGCTTTGATAGCTGCAACTTTTTGATCACCTGCAGCAGTAATGATTACAGATTTTGTTCCGTCTCCTTCGTCTTCACCAGCGTCTCCACCAGCAGCACCGCCACCAGCAGCAACAGCTACAGGAGCCGCAGCAGATACACCGAACTTGTCTTCCATTGCTTTAACAAGGTTAGCAAGATCCATCACAGATAGCTTCTCAACTGAGTCAAGAATTGTTTGTGCGTCTTTTGATAATTTCACTTCTGTTGTTTCTTCAGCCATTTTATAGGTTGTTAAATGATAATTTGAAGTATATTAAGTTTGTTTGTTGTCCGGATCTGTAGCCTCAGCCTCTTCTGATTTCTCTTCAGCAGGAGCTTCAGGAGCAGCAGCTTCCTCAGTAGGAGCGTCACCTTCAGGTTTAGCTTCTTCCTCAGCTTGAGCCTCCTCTTTTGAAGCCTCTTCTTTTGAAGCCTCTTCAGCAGGCGCTTCCTCAGTTTTAGCTTCTTCCTTAGGTTCTTCTTTAGCAGGCGCTTCGTCTGCAGGCAGCGAATCTTTATAAGCATCAACAACTCCAACAAAACTTCGTAGTAATGAATAAAGAACACCGTGGAATCCACTGATTGGTGATTTCATTGAACCAACCATCTTCGCAAGAAGTTCATCTCTACTTGGAATCTTAGCAAGCTCGATAGTTTCAGCTTGTGTAAGAGTTTTTCCTTCCATGATCGCACTAAGAAGTTTTACTGTTTCGTTGGTTTTTGAGAAATCGTAAAGAGTCTTTGCAGCAGCAATTTCATCACCTTTACTAAATGCAACTCCTACTTGTCCAACTAGTGCTTCTTCTGGAATTTCATCAAATCCAGCTTCTTTTGCAGCTAATTTAACAAGAGTCTTTTTCGCAACTTTAAATTGCGAATCATTATCTAAAAGATTTCTTCGAAGCGTTTGCACATCTTTTACTGAAATCCCTTGATAATCCGTAAATACAACTGATTTCGAATTTTTAAATAAATCCGTTAATTCAGCTATAACTTCTTCCTTTTTTGCTTTACTTACAGGCATAATTCAATAGTTAAAAAAATCGGCATACAGAGACGCCGACGAACAAATGTTGGTCTAGGCAGGGTTTATACCTTACGGCAACCTACTGTCTCTGACGAGGTTATTCTACTGAATTCTGTATGAAAGTCAAACGAAAAATTGGCTTTTCTTGAATCTTTTTGGGATTTCTGGTATCAATATTTTACATTAAACAAGAAATATGGACATTACATCCTATATTCAAGATCATCTAAAAGACGCAAAGAAGCCGCTTATCGTTATCCTTGGTGGTACTGCTTCGGGTAAAACTGCCCTCTCTATAAAAATAGCAAAAGAATTCGATGGTGAGGTTATTTCAACTGACTCCCGTCAGGTTTATAAGTATATGGATATCGGAACCGCAAAGGTCACTGAAGAGGAGATGGAGGGGATTCCGCATTATATGATTGATGTTGTTTCGCCGGATGAAGAGTTTTCGCTCGCTGATTTTGTTCAAAAGGCAAAGGCTCATATTGCTGATATTCAAAAACGTGGTAAAGTGCCGATCCTCGCAGGAGGAACAGGTTTATACACTCGTGCTATTTGTGATAATTTTGATATTCCAAGAGTTCCGCCGAATCCAGAACTCCGCGCAGAACTTGAAAAACTCGAAACACAAGAACTTTACAATGCATTAAAAGATCTCGATCCAGATGCAGCTGAAAGAATCCATCCAAATAATAGAAGATACGTGATTAGAGCAATCGAACTTGCAAAATCAGACAAAATCCAGCCTCAAAACGGCAAACCAGAATACGATGTTCTAAAATTTGGAATCGAATGGGATCGCGACCTTCTTTATAAAAGAATTAACGAGCGTTCAGCTATCCAAATTAAGAATGGTCTCATTGAAGAAACTCAGTCACTTATAGATAAAGGATTTGACCCTAAACTTCCTTCTATGTCGAGTCTAGGTTATCCGGAAATGCTCAAATACATAAATAAGGAATTGCCGCTTGATGAAGCCCTTACTTTGCTTCAGCAAAACACGCGACACTATGCAAAACGCCAAATTACGTGGTTTAAACGAGAACCGAATGTGATATGGTTGAACGGTTCAGAATTAAATAAATTATAATGTCAATTTTAGGCAAAAAATGGGAGATAAAAAATTCTACAGGGAAATCTGTAGTAGATAAAATTTGCGAAAATCGTAGCCTTACAGACCCTGAAGATTTAGCTCAATTTATTAAACCTGATTTTGAAAAAGGCTTTCATGATCCTTATTTATTAAAAGGAATGGATCGTGCATGCAAAAGAATCGAAAAAGCGATCGCCGATGGTGAGCGAATTATTGTTTATGGAGATTATGATGTTGATGGAATTAGTTCTGCTGCAATTATATATCTTGCTTTGTCGCATTTAGGTGCGAAGATTTCATATAGACTTCCACATCGTGTCAACGATGGATATGGGCTTAGCAAAAAGTATATTGAGGAGTTCGTAGACATTAAGATTGGTCTTGTTATTACTGTCGACTGTGGTGTCTCAAATGCCGACGAGATCACACTTGCCAAGGAAAATGGTATCGACGTTATTATAACTGATCATCACACGATTCCTGAAAAATACCCTAGTGATGCTTATGAAATTTTGCATCCAAATTTGCCTGATGGCAATTATCCGTTTAAAGAACTCACCGGTGCAGGAGTTGCATTTAAACTTGCGCAGGCACTTTTGAAAGATCAGGATATGATTTATTCTTTATTGGATCTTGCGAGTCTTGGAACGGTTGCTGATTGTGGTCCGATTGTCGGTGAAAATCGGTTGATTGTTAAAAAGGGACTTGAGATGATGCCGAATACAAAGTGGGAGGGTTTGCGGAATTTGCAGGAGATTTCTGGAGTGAATTTTGATAAACCTTTGAGCACTTATACTATTGGATATCAGTTGGCTCCAAGAATTAATGCTGCGGGTCGAATTGATTCGCCGTATTTTGCCTTACAGCTGTTGATTCAGGAAGAAAAATCAGAAACTGCAGTGAAGTTAGCTAAAAAATTAGAAAATTTAAATAGAAGACGTCAGGATATGCTTAAAAAATCTTTACATGAAGCTGAAAAACGGTATTTAGAGTTTGGCCAGGAGGATTTGGTTGTTATGGATTATAGTCCGGATTGGCATGTTGGAATTATTGGTCTTATTGCTGGTCGTTTAGCCGAAAAATACGCTAAGCCAGCTATAATTATGCATGATTTTGGTGATCATTTGGTTGGATCAGCCCGAAGTCAGAGTTTCTTTAATATAATTGAGGCTTTTACCGAGTTTAAGCACTTTTTTACTCATTTTGGAGGACATGCACAAGCTGCAGGTTTTTCAATAAAAAAATCAGAAGTTGATAACTTTATAGTTGAATTTAAGGCTTACGTGAAGGATAAACTTGAAACTTGTGATATAACTTCAAGTCTTGATATTGATTGTGAGATAACATCTGAAGAAATCAACTGGGATACACTTGAATTTATTAAATCTTTAGAACCATTTGGGATTGCAAATCAAAGGCCGACATTTTTGCTTCGTGGAGCGGAAATAGAGCAGAGTAGGGTTGTTGGAAAGGATGAAAAGCATCTATCTTTAAATATTAGAAAAGATGATAAAAGTATTCGCGCAATTGCATTTAATTTTGGTGAACATTGTACATATACAAGAGAACACAAAAACCTCGATATTGTCTTTCAGCTAGAGGAAAACGAATGGAAAGGAAACACTAGTTTACAGTTGAAAGTATTGGATTTCGGTTAAATGAGTTGCTTTAATGTTAGATTTTTGGTATTTTTCACCCTTAAAATGCCTCTTTATGGTTGACACGGGAAGAAATATGTTTTATAATAATATGATGACTAAAAAAATATAACTCTAAGCATGTCCGAAAATCAATTACAGAAACAGATTGTACAGCTAATTAAGAATAGTAAGAAAATTCTGATACTACCGTCGGCTCCGCCTGATGGAGACTCAATTGGATCAGCACTCGCTTTGTTTCATGTGCTTAAGAAGATGGGCAAAGAGGCAACTGTTGTTTGTAGTGATCCTGTACCTGATGTATTGGACTTTCTTCCAACAACAAATGTGATTGATGATCAGCTTGCAACTTCAAATGATTTTATTGTTACCCTGGATTGCAGCAAAGCAAAGATCGACACAATCAAAACGGACGTTGAAGATAATAAGGTAAATATAATTATTACACCAAAGCAGGGATCTATCGGAGAAAAAGAGGTCTCTTTTAATTATGGGCCTTCAAAATATGATCTGATCATTACAGTTGATACAGGAGATTTATCTCAACTTGGAAAATTATATGAACATAATGCTGGTTTATTCACTCAACTGCCAGTTATTAATATTGATCATCATGTAAGTAATACTCAATTCGGAAAGATTAACTATGTTGATATTATGGCGTCTTCTACTACTGAAATGCTTGTTCCGATTATTGAAGATTTAGGTGAAGATTTAATTGATGAAGATGTGGCGACACTTTTATTGGCAGGAATAGTGACAGATACAGGAAGTTTTCAAAATGCTAATACAAGTCCAAAAGCCTTTGCAGCTTCAGCTCATTTATTAGGATATGGAGCAAGGCAGCAAGAAATAATTCAGCATGTTTATAAAACAAAAAACTTAACAATGCTCAAGCTTTGGGGAAGAGTTTTAACGAAGATTCAATTCGATCCTTTATATAGAATCGTCTGGTCAACTATCAGTCAGCAGGATTTCACGCAGACTAATAGTAATCCGGATGAAACAGGCGACATTATTGATGAATTAATGACAAATGCACCAGGTGCCGATGTTGTTATGTTGATTAAGGAGAAGGGGAATGGCCTTATCTCTTGTAGTTTAAGAACAACGAGCCAGGCTATTGACGCAAGTGCAATCGCAGAAAAGTTTGATGGTGGAGGACATGTTCAAGCCGCAGGATTTAAAGTTAAAAGCACAAATTTAGAAGAAACTGAAAAGAAAATCATCGCAGCAGTACGCAAATATCAGGCTGGACGATTAAATATCCACCCGAATGAAGAACCAGAAGTAATAAGCGGACAGGAACTAGAACAAATTCAGAAACAACTGAAGGATCCGGTTTGGCAGACCGAAGCGAAAGCGGAGGTCTCTGGAGCGAACGAAGAGAGCGAAGTGCGAGATCTTGCTGCGAAGAATGAGCAGGAAGAGCCTGTACGACGAAGTGCGGAAAAGAAATCCGCACCCAAACGAAAACTTAAAAAGAAATCTACAGAAAAGCCAGCCAAAAAAGTTAAAAACGAAGAAGTTGTAGAAAACATTCCAAAATCCCAACATGATATCGACCTAGAACCTGGGATGACTTATAAGTTTGAGGATTAAAGTCGTCACGTGACGACTTTTTACTGATGTGCAATATTTTGTTGATCAAGTTAAATCTGGGCCCGGGCCCAGTATCCCTACTGGACAACAATTGCGGCAAAAAGTCAACGAATTACCGTATCTGTACGTTAAAAGTTACCCCATTTTTTCCATTATCTCTTCAGGAATATCAAAGTTACTATAAACGTTAGAAACGTCTTCGTCTTCTTCAAGTGCGTCCATGAATCTTAAAACTTTTCGTGCCTTGTCTTCATCTTCGATTGCTAGTGTATTTTCAGGTTCAAAAGTTATTTCTGATGATTTGAGCTCGAATCCGGCTTCTTCAAGGGCTTTTTTAACTGCATGCAATTCGCCTGGTGCTGTATAAACATCCACAGTATCATCGCCTCTTTGAATATCTTCAGCTCCGGCATCAATTGCTGCGAGTTCAACATCATCAAATTTATCAGTAGCTGCTTTGATTACGATTAAGCCTTTTTTGTGAAAAAGATAAGCCACACTCCCTGCTGTTCCCATATTTCCGCCATTTTTAGTTAAAATACTTTTCACGTTAGCTACTGTTCGATTTTTATTGTCTGTAAGAACCTGAATGTAAACTGCTATCCCTGCCGGACCATAACCTTCGTACATACATTCGTTAAATACTATACCTGCTTTATCTTCACCTGTACCTCTTTTAATTGCCTTTTCAATATTTGTATTTGGGACATTGGCTGTTTTCGCGTTATCAATTGCAGATCTTAAAGCTGCATTTGAATCAGGATCCCCACCATCTTTAGCTGCAATAGTTATCATTTTTGCATGAACCGTGAAGATTTTACCTCTTTTCGCATCAGCTGCGCCTTTTTTATGTTTAATTGAGTGCCATTTACTATGTCCAGACATATATTTGATTGGTTAATTTCGGGGGTATTATAAGCCTAAGTTTATTATTTTTCAATAATCGACTTAAGCACATCTAGATATTTAATTAATTCAGATTCGCCAAAAGTAGTAATTGATATTACTGAAGCTGGTTTTTTTGCAACGAATTTCTTTTTAATTTTGATGAGTTTTTCGTTTTCTAATTTTTGGAGATGAGATCCCAGATTCCCGTCTGTTATGTTGAGCTCCTTCTTTAATTCGCTGAACTTAGCGGTTTTTGCGAGTTGCAAAAAGATCATTATTTGAAGCCGAATCGGCTGATGTATCGTTGTGTTGATATTATTCATTATATAATTTAAGAACGATTCCAAGGGCGATATGTCCGAATCCTAAAATAGCTGCAGCAATATATAGCGCATATTCAGGGAATATTAGCCCAGCAAATCCTGCTGCCAGATTTATATATCCAAAAATAATAATCGACTTAGTTATATTCAATTTTGCTGAAACAATAAGGACTCCATACATTGTCATCAAAAGTCCAGGAAGGTGAGTTACCATTTCATTTCGATAAAAAACATAAAGTAAAACAGAAGTCGTCATACCAATAATAATCAGCTTATCAATCACAGAAAACAGCGGTAAATTTATAGCTTCTTTGCCTTTTTTGTGAGTTTCATAAACAGTCAGCCAGCTAGCAATTAAAATCGACAAAAGCGCAACCGCAACCCAAGACATAACCCGATAATTCGGAGTTAGATTGAGATAATAGTGCATGCCCTCATTTGCTAGCCAAAGAATTCCAGTGATAATACAAGCCAGCCCAGAGAACTGAGTGTACTTGCCATGCTTTTTAATAATCGTATTTAAACTTTCAATCTGTTGTTGAATTTTATCCATATATAAGGGAATTAATATACTCTGAGTTGCAGAGTACTTCAAAATTGCATATCCGTCAATTTGGATTACTTGACTTACGCATTTTGCAGAGTACTCTGTAATGCAGAGTTAACAACCAACACATGAAGCTGCTTAAAGAAATTCTGATTGGAATCCCAATTGCACTTATTGTAATGATTGTAACTTATACTTTTCTTTACCAAATTGATGAAGAGTTCAAAATTTCACAATCTTCAAAAGGTAAAGGAGGAATCCATTATTGCCATTCGGAAAAGCAGTTTTTTTGTAAGTCAGAAACAGATAGATATAAGTGTTGTACTCAATCTGAATTTGTTAATCAATATTGGGGTGAATTCGTAGCGCTTCCTAAAAAAAATGGTCCGGATTTTCTTATCATAATAATTATGAGTATTGGCTCAGCAGTTATTTTCAATTTAGCAATTGAACATTATAACAATCGCACATGAAAAAATTTGCAGAAATATTAAAAATGATAGTTATAAGTTTGCTGATTGCATTCGCAACATTAATTGTCGTATACACACTTTGGTTTATTTATATGCAATTATTTGAATTATCAGCAGGTTATTATCAGCATCATGAAGGTAAGGGAGCAGGGAGATGTGTCTCAAGTTGGTTTTGTATGAGCTTTTGGGGAGTAAAGTGTTGCGATTTAACGGCTGTTATTCATCAATATTTTAGTATGGGCTTAATAGCATTTATATATATGTATCAAATTATTTTCATACCAATTGTTGCATTAACTTTTTTCCCAGTTTTTATTATTTCATTCATCATTCAATATGTACGACGTCGTAATCGTGGGCGCTAGCTTTGCTGGCCTTACTTTAGCCCATCATCTTCCTAAAAATTACAGAATCCTTTTACTCGATAAAAAACCATCACTCGATAGTCCAGTCGAGACTACCGGTCTTATAACTAACCCAACTAAAGATGAGTTCAGTTCTTTTCATGGTCTATGTATCGAAAGGTATATTAATAATTCTATACATAGCCTTAGGATTGTTAATCACGGATATAGAAATGTTCTTTCGAATTCTGTTCAATATCCTTGGATCTATTCACTAAATATGAATGCCCTTATTAAACATTTATCCGCATCTTTACCTTCTAACGTAACTTTAAAACTAAATGCGGTTTATGGCTCCTCAAACACATATTTTCATAAAGATAAGCAGCAAAATTTTAAGGCAAAATTCATTATTGGAGCGGATGGTGCGAATTCATCAGTAGCAAAGTCTAATCCAAATTTGTCTCAAAATAAAAAGCACTTAATTGGGCTTGAAAAGGTTTTTCATGGCGAGATTGATCAAAAAGCTATTTATCATTTTTGGTTTGGGGAGTTTTCGTTAGGTTATGGTGGATGGCTATCGCCGAGTGGTCCAAATAAATTTCGTGTTGGTCTTGCTAAATATAATGACGGCAAAGGATTTGAAACTTTAAACAGATTCATCGACAGACTCAAAAAAGAAGGATTTATTAATCCAAAAGGGGAGGCCATTGAACAATTCGGATCTCACATCCCAATTGGAGGACCTGTTAAAAAGCCATATGATAAGAATACATTATTAATTGGTGATGCAGCAGGTTTATGTGGCGCATTTGCAGCAGATGGCATTAAAGGAGCCCTGATAAGCGCAAAAGTCGCAGCAAAGTTAATCCAAAAAGGATCCTTCAAAGATTATTATAAAGAAATCGAAAAGCACAACTACCTGATGTCATATTTTAAACGTCAAAAGTTATATCGTTTTGCCTGGGATCAAATGAAAACCAATGAGAGTTTTGATATTTTATTTGATTTGGTTAAAGATGAGTCATTGATAGAGGTTTTTTGCGACAGCAAAGATAAACATAAAAGCCTGGCAGGGTCGTTGATTAAGTTTAAAAACGCGAGGTTGTTGTTGAGATATGCGTGGTCTTTGTCTAAAAAGCCGAAGTCTGCCCAACCTGAATATCTAAAATCGTGTCAGAAGCTCTTTCGTATTTAAGAGTTACGTCATAGGCTGCGCTGTAGAAGTAATCGATTGGTCCGGTTCCAACCCCGATTGTGTCAGTTTCGATGTTTACGCGGTCGCTAAATAGATCGAGAGTTGCCTGTCCTAATCCTTCAACTAAAATCTGATTGCGTGCAGTTGTCATAGCATCAACCTCAACTTCAGCCGGCTCACCAGAAGGATTCATATATTGCACATTCTCTAAAATCTTATCGATTTGCTCTTTCAGGTGATCGGTTAAATCAGACCATCCATAAGCAGTGTACATATGAAGAACATCATCATTCGGAACGAACATATAATAATCATCATGCACAGGGCTGGCATTTAAATTGAACACAGCATAGCCATCAAAAGTATATGAATTTTTCTGATAAGTTCCAAAATCAGATTTATAAACCATCTCAAGATTATCTTTAATTTGTTGTCCGCTCAAATTGTCATCATTTGTATCTAAATGGAAAGTAATGCTACCAGAATATGGGTAAGGAATCTCATATGTACTTTGGTGATTTACTGTATCAGGATGCCAAAAAACAATTTGGTCTTCATTGTAAACAACTCTCCAGTCAAAAGGCATTTTAGTTTTGAATCCTTGTTCAGGAAAAGACTTTTCGAGCCAGTTAGTTGAAATATCAAAAGGTTCACCATTTTGATTCAAAACGATTTCCATTCGATACATTAACTCAACTAATTCGCCTCGAGTCACTCCTCGACCTCCATTCAAATTACCATCAGCCTGAGGCTCGATAATGTTTTTTTCTTTTGCATAAAGAGCATAAGGAGCAAACCAAAGTTCTCCGTTCACGTCAGGGAAAACCAAAGTTCCGTCAGCAACTGCTGAAACAGAAATATTATTAGTTAAAAGAATCATTTTTAAAGTTTCTGCAATATTTTGAGTTTGATAAGGTCTAAAATATCCATCATCATAACCTTCAATAATACTTAACTGTTTTGCTTTTTTAATATAATGATAAAACCAGTCATCCGGCGTAACATCAGGGAATATATCTCCAATCAAAGCTTCATCAACTGCAACCCCAGAGCTCAATAAAACAATCTTTAGGGCTTCTGCCCTTGTTGCTTCCTGGTCTGGTCTGAAAGTTCCATCGCTATAACCCTGAATGATCCCACTATCCTGAAAATGTTTAATAGAAGTATAATATTTTGAACCCATTGGTACATCAATAAAACTACTATTAACAATCAGCTGAGCACTTGCAGTTCCAATAAACTGCATTATCCACACGCCAATAATTATACCTGTTAGAGCTTTTTTCATTTACGTTTTTTTTTAGAGTGGGATTTATATTTTAATACCAATAGCGGTACAAACACTAAAATTAATACAACCGAAATCCACTGTGAAAATGTTAAATAAAAGTATCTTGCTTCAGAAACACCAATTATATCTGCAGATCGTGTGAAGTCGAAAACGAGTCTTGAAATTGCATACCAAACTATAAAGAAGTATGAAAGCAGACCCTCTTTTCTTCTTACAAAAGGCTTTATTAAAGATAAAACTATAAATAAAACAAATGCGTTAATCACTAAGTAAAGCGATGTTTCGTGTCTTAAGTCTCCGTTATAATATGATCCTAAAAAGAAGTCTGTGCGGCTTCCAATTATTGACCCTGATAAATAATCTCCAATTCTTCCAATACCAATTGCAACCGCAACACCAGGGACTACCACATCAATCATTTTCCAAAATGAAATTTGTCTGATTTTTGCATATATAAAGCTTGCAAGACCAGCAAAAAATAAACCTCCATAAAAATTAAGCCCACCTTCTAAGATGTTTACTATTTTCAAAGGATCGCTTAAGAATACTTCATAATGTTCAATGCAATAAAAGATACGCGCTCCGATTAATCCAAAAATAAAAACAATAATAAATAAATCAAAAAATCTTTCAGAATGGATTTTTCGAATTTTTGCTTCTTTGACTGCAATGAGTAGGGCAATTAAAAGCCCTAAAGCAACCAGGAGTCCCCAAACTTGAATTGCTAATGGGCCGAGATTGAGTGTCGTGAGTTTTACAAATTCCATCTTATTAGATTAGTTAAGTAATGAGTCAACAGTGCTTTTTAGTGTGTCATAACCAACAGCGCCGCCAATAAATTGATCATTTATAAAGAATGATGGTGTGCCGGTTACACCAAAATCAAATCCTTCAGCAGTTTGATCTCGAATTACTTTTTCGTATCTCATTTCTTCGTTACATTTGTTATATTCATCTAAATTAAGGCCGGCAGTAGTTGCTGCAGTTGTTAAGAATTGGTCAGGTTCAACTGTTGCAAGTGTACTTTGATTATCGAAAATATAATCGTGGAATTCCCAGAATTTACCTTGTTCGGCTGCACATTCTGCTGCATTTTCTAAAACAGGGTCAATCCCTCCACGGTTATATTGTTTGTAGATTAATTCGATTTGCCCAGGGTATTCATCAAGGAGTCTGTATAGCGGTTCCATCATTTTCCCACAGTAAGGACAAGAAAAACTACTATATTCAATTATTGTAATTGGAGCTCCTGGAGTTCCTTTTGAGTGTCCCAGCTCTTTTCCTGGAAGTTGTAAGTAACTTGTTGGAGTTAATCTTAATAAATATTTATCGTTTTCTTTTTCTAAAAAGTCTTTGGCATCGGCGTAAAAGCCAGTGTCTTTGACATCTTCATTAAATGCAAGAACCGGAACAGTTTTAAGATTAAACTCTGCAGCTTTTGCTTTACCTTCTTCTGTATTTGTATCGATTTCATTTAATTTAATTTTTAACATAAATTCATCTTCAATTTGTTCCAGTTGTTTTTCAATATCAATTGAAGGTCCGTCAGAAGACTTATCCGTAAATATATCAACTTTTAGTTCAGGTATAACAGGGAACTTGTCATCATCAACTCCAAGGGCATTGTTTATTCCATTATGGATTGTTGGACTTTTATCGTACGCAATAAAAAATGAGAATACTAAAAGAAGAGCAATAGTTATTATCATCCACGGATTTAACTTTTTTGCTTTTGTAGATTTTTTTGTTGGCATAATTTGAAATTAGAAAAATAAACAGAGTGTACTTTTCTATAATATAAGAATTTTGCCTTTAGTTCAAATTAATAAACTAGTTCGCCTGGTGAATACTTGTCTAAATTCTTTTTACCAATCTTTTCAATGATTTCATCAATGATCTGATCGAACTTTACAATTTCCTGACTACCTCTTTCCATATTGCGGATTATTGCAGTCCCTTCGCGAACTTCAGTGATTCCAACAATGATAGTATAAGGTGCATTGAATTTATCAGCTAATTTTAATTGATGTTTCATTGCTCCTTTTCCAAGAGCTCCAATAGTTTTAATTCCAGCTTCACGCATTTCATCTATCAATCTAAGACATTTAATTTTCGCTTCTTTTCCTAATTGAGCAACAAATACATGAATGTCATCTTTAGATGGTACTTTGATTTTTTCACGCTTCATGTGAGCAATAATTCTTTCCATACCTGCAGCATATCCAACAGCAGGAGTAGGCTGTCCTCCAAGAGTTTCAACTAATCCATCATATCTTCCACCACCACCAATTGCATTCTGGGCTCCTTCTTTTGCACTCCAGAATTCAAATACAGTATGGCTGTAATAATCCAAACCTCTAACTAATCTTGAATTTTCAGTATATTTAATTTCCATCTCATCTAAATATTCTTTTACATCACTATAATATTCTTTACTTTCTTTTGATAGGTAATCCATCATTTTAGGGGCAAGCTCAGCCAAAATCATGCAGTCTTCATTTTTACAGTCAAGAAGTCTTAAAGGATTTTGTTCCAGTCTTCCTACACAGTGCTCGCATAAAGAACGCTCTTTCCCGTAATAGTAATCTTTAAGAGCCTGAATATATTTTTTTCTATCTTCAAGGCTTCCAATTGTGTTTAGTTGGATATCAAAAAGTGCTTCAATTCCTAAATCTTCATTAATTTTATTAGCCAAAAAGATGATTTGTGCATCTAAGGCTGGGTCAAGCTCTCCAATCATTTCAAATCCAAATTGCCAAAATTGTCTATATCGGCCTTTTTGTGGACGATCATATCGGAACATTGGGTCGATGTAATAAAGCTCTACTGGCTGTGGCCAATCCTGCATTCCATTTTGAATATATGCTCTTACCACACCT
>JAUVDZ010000064.1 GCA_030595015.1 Candidatus Peregrinibacteria bacterium
AGGTCAATTACAATTATGGAATTTCATGTCGTATTTTGTTAACTACTTAATTGACAGCGGGATCCCAGCAAATACAGTCATTTTGATTTTAATGCTTCCTGTAATTGCAATGATTGTTTCAGTTATGAAGCAGGTAGTAGGGTTTACTACTTTTGGTGTTTATACTCCTACAATAATTACTTTAACTTTTTGGATACTTGGCCTTAAATTTGGGATCTTAACCTTAATCATAATATTTTCTGTAGGGACAGGAATGAGATTTTTACTTAAAAAATTCAGGTTATTATATATTCCAAAAATGGCAATCGTATTGAGTGTTGTTGCATTAGCCATATTTGCTTTATTAATAATTTCAATCAGATTTAAATTATTTGATGCTCAATTTTTCTCATTAGCAATATTCCCAATGTTAATTTTGAGCACATTGACTGAAAAGTTCATTAGTGTTCAATCAGGCAAAGGTTTAAACAAGGCCATCATTCTTACTTTGCAAACAGTGTTTGTTGCGATAGTTGCATACATTGTAATTGGAGGAGAAATTGATTTATTTATATTTAAACTTAAATTTGGATTCCTTCAGGGATTGATTCTTTCTTATCCTGAAATAATACTTTTATTTATTGGAGTTAATGTTTTACTTGGTAGATGGACCGGTCTTCGATTATTAGAATATGTTCGCTTTAGAGAAGTTCTTCGTCATGTTGAAGAAGAATAACCAACAAAACTATGTTATTTTTAAATGATAAAGGAATTTTAGGACTTAATTCAAGAAGTCTTGAATACATAAGACCGTACAATAGAAAGAAAACCATTAAACTTGCTGATAACAAAATTAAAACTAAGAAATTCCTTTCTGCCCGTGGTATACCGGTTCCAAAATTATATGGAACTATTAAAAACAATCAGGAGTTAGAGAAGTTTGATTTTAATTCTTTGCCAAATGCAATTGTACTTAAGCCAAATTATGGATTTGGTGGAGAGGGGATCATTCCAATAACTGCTAAAAGAGGAGACAAGTGGATTACTTCCTCAGGAAAGAAATTAACAAAAGCAGATTTAGTTGATCATATTAAGGATATTTTAGATGGAAGATATTCAATATCAAATGTAGGTGATACAGCTTTTTTTGAACAATTGATTATTTCACACGACAGTTTAGGGAATTTTTCTTATAAAGGACTTCCTGATATTAGAGTTGTAGTACATAATCTGATTCCGGTAATGGCAATGCTTAGACTTCCTACTGAGGAATCTCAAGGAAAGGCTAATTTGCATTTAGGTGCTGTTGGAGTAGGAATTGACATTGCAAAAGGAGAGGCGACTTATGTCTCATATAAAGATAAAATTATTGATGAAGTTCCTGGAGTTGGTCCAATCAAAGGTTTAAAAATTCCTTTTTGGGATGATATATTGATGATTTCATCAAATTGCCAGTTGATAACAAATTTAGGTTATATGGCCGTTGATATATCAATTGATAAGACAACAGGGCCTGTATTGTTAGAAATTAATGCTCGTGCAGGATTAGGTGTACAAATTGCTAATTTGGCACCTTTAAAGAAGAGATTAAGAAGAATTGAGGGAGTTAAAGTTACAACTCCAACAAAAGGAGTCAGAATTGCAAAAGATATGTTTGGAAATGTAGTTGAAAAAGAAGTTCAGCATATTTCCGGTAAAAGTGTTATTGGTATTGAAGAAGTAGTAGAAGTTCATTTAAAAGAAGGCACCAAAAGATTACCTGCAAAAATGGATTCCAGTCTCGAGAGAACTGTAATTGATGAACAATTCACAATAGATAATAATCTTCAAAATGATGATTACGGTTATGATGATGAAAAATCCACATTAAAACTCAAACTTTCAATTGGAGGCAAAAGAGTTCAAACAGTTGCTGATATAGAAAAATTAACTGATTTTTCTATTCTTGTAGGGCGTCGTGATTTAACAAACTTCTTTATTGATCCATCTAAAAAGATTCAAAAAGCAGAATTACCTAAAGAAAGAATTGCTTCTAATGAGCCAAAAAAGCAAACGGAAGTTCCAGGTATTACAAAACCTAATTTTGCTGAAATAGATCAAAAACTAATTAATATTGATGAAAAATTAAAGCTATTATTTCATTTAAGGCCTATAAACCTGGAAGAGCAACAAAAACAATTCTTTGAGAGTTTTAAAATTAATCCGACTTTTGAGTATGCTGAATTAAAATTTGATACATTTGGCTTAAAGAAAGAGTTGGATCAAGTTAATACTGATGATTCTCCTTTAGGGATTTTATTTGAAAAGAAGAAAGAAGAAATACTTAAAAAAATAAATTTACTTGAATATCGTGGATTTCCGGAAGATTTCACTAATGCCTCGATAGATTTGTATGGCAAACCAAGTCCGGAATTAGTTGAAGAGGCAAAAGCCTTTTTAAAACAGGCTGAGGGCAACTACTCACTGCCTAAAGGTAATATTGAAGTAGAGGAAGCAAAGGTTACAATGGATAAAGTCTTTGAAACTTATGGATTAGAAAATTGGAAAGTTAAAATCAAAGAAACCATGGTTTCTGATGCAATTGCAGGCAAGAATAATAGATTGTTTTTAAGGAAAGGGGCACAATTCACTGAAGGGAGAATTGAAAATTTAATCATTCATGAAATTGAAACTCATATTTTAACCGCAGAAAACGGGAAAGCACAGGATTATGAATTGTTTAATAGAGGATTAGCTAATTACTTGGAAACTCAGGAAGGTTTGGCAATTTACAATATTGTTAGTCAAAAACAAGAAGAACAAAAAAACTTGTATATTGCAATTTCATTAGTTGTAGCAGTTGATCTGGCATTGAAGCATTCTTTTGTTGAAGTGTTTGAAGCAATGCTTGATTATAAAATCCCACCAGAAAGAGCTTGGCGTACAGCATTAAAAGTGAAAAGGGGACTAGAAGACACTTCAGAGCCGGGTGCATTTACTAAAGACTTTTTATATTTCAAAGGTTACAAACAAATTCAAGAATTCGTAGCAAGAGGCGGACAAATAAAAGATCTTTATAGAGGTAAATTTAATGCCGATGATTTGGATTTAGTTTTAAAAATTCCAAAAATTAAAGAATCAAAATACTATCCTAAATGGCTTTAAAGAATTAACATAGAATCCCCGAAGCTATAAAACCTATAATTTTGTGCAATTGCTTCTTCATAGGCTTTTAAAATGAAATCTTTATCTGCGAAAGCAGAAATAAGCATTAATAAAGTGCTTTTTGGTAAATGAAAATTAGTTAAAATTGCATCTACCGCCTTAAATTTATAACCTGGGTAAATAAAAATATCAGTTTCTTCAGATTCTGCATGAAATTTATTGTTTTCAAAATTTGATTCAAGTGTTCTGACTGAAGTTGTTCCAACAGCTAATATTTTTTTATTTTTAGACTTTGCATCATTCAGATTATTTGAAGTTTTATTAGAAATATTGTACCACTCGCTATGCATTTTATGATCCTGGATATTATCAGTTTTTACTGGTAGAAAAGTGCCTCTTCCAACATGCAAAGTGATAAATTCCCTTTTAATGCCCTTTAAATTCAAATTTTGGAATACATCATCAGTGAAATGAAGACCTGCAGTTGGTGCAGCAATACTGCCTGAATCTTTTGAATAAATAGTTTGGTAATCATCAAAAGTAGCTTTAGTATTTTTAATATATGGAGGGAACGGAGGATAACCATTGTCTTCAATCCAGTTTGATAGTGATTTAATATCAAAAAATTTGATTTTACGAGTGCCGTCTTTAGAAATATCAATTACTTTAGCATTTATATTTTCTAACTTACCCTTAATTTTAAATTCAGTATTTACAGCAAACTTTTTGCCTGGTTTCACCATACACTCCCAAATATTTTCCGAATATCTTTTTAATAATAAAAGTTCGCCGTCTTTATTGTTAATTTCAACATATAATCTTGCTGCATATACTTTTGTATCATTAAATACCATTAAATATTCATTTGATAAAATTTCAGGAAGTTCATTAAAAATACGATGACTAATTAAGCCAGTTTTTCTATCTAAAACCATTAATTTTGAACTATCCCGCGGCGAAGCAGGCTTAGTTGCGATCAGGTTCTCTGGTAAATAATAATCAAAATCTTTAGTTTGCACTTGAACGTTTTATAACCATTAAAGTAATATCATCAGCTTGCTCAGTTTCGCCTACAAATTGAGAAAAATCAAGTGCAATATGATGATTAATTCCTTCAGGTCCATATTCAGCTGCATACTTTTTAATTAGCTCTACAAGCCTATCTAATCCAAACATTTCATTCTTGTTATTTTCTGCCTCAGTAATTCCGTCAGTATATAATACAATTACATCATCTTCTTCTAAAGGTACGGCATACTCTTTTACAATCTTACTGTTGTCAGGAGTCATTCCCAATGCTATTCCTCCGCTTTCTTTTACTTCAACCAGTCCGGATGATGCTCTATATACCAATATATGTTCATGCCCGGCTCCTACAAAAGTCATTATTTGTTTTAGGTGATCCCATTTTAGAAGAACAGCAGTCATAAACATTGACGATTTTATTCTTGGCTTAAGTTGCCTGTTTGTATTCACGATTATATCGTAAGGACTCGAATACATCTCTGTATAAGAATGCAATAAAGTATTAACCATCATCATTACAAGCGCTGCAGGAGCTCCATGTCCTGTGACGTCTCCTATATAAAAATATGTTGCATCTTTACCATGAATATAATCGAAACTATCTCCTCCAATTTCAACTGCTGGTCTTGTTTTTGTTTCAACTATTAATCCAGGAACTTTCGGGTTTTCAGTAGGAAGAATTTTTTGCTGAATTTCGCTGGCAACCTCAAGTTCGGATGACATCCTACTTCCTTCTTTTAGTTTTTTTGAAATAACCTCCAAATTTTCTGTAATCTCATTAAAGAACTGTGCAATTATACCAATCTCGTCAATTCTTTTAGTTGATATTCGTTTATAACTATGACCAGTTAAGATCAACTTCATTTGTTTTGTAACTTTCCTTAAAGGACGATTTACCAGTCCGCAAATTACTGCTGAAATTAAAATAAAGAAAGCTCCAAGTCCAATTAAAGAATATGAGAGAGGAAACGCTTGCTCCGAATCCCAATAATAATATGCACCAGCACCTAAACCTACAGTTATAATGAGTAGAAATAGTACTAATCTTCTGGTTATTTTTTTTCTGATAAATTTCATTTTTGTTTTTTATAAAGTACCTGCAGCCTCTTCTTCAGATCCTAAACAGGGAATTAATGAATTCAAACCAACAAGATTAAAAATGTCCATTATTCTCGTTGAAGCCTTGATTATAACCACTTTTTTTTCCTGAGCCTGCAATCTATTAAAAATATCAGTTATATATCCGATTCCTTCACTGTTAGTAAACATTAAAGTTTCAAGATCAAGAATTAAACTATTACTGGCAAATGTAGTTAAAAATTGTTCCATTAATTCTTTAAAGTGAGCAATAGTATTTCTATCTATTTCACCGACTACCTGTAGAACCTGATAATTTTTTTCAGCATTTGCCTGAATTGGTGTGATATTTATTTCAGCCATTTAACTTGGATTAGGATTTATTAGTAACTGATTAATATTTTGTACTTCTTCATGCTCATTTACAAGCTCATATGCGTTTCGAAGCTTTATTAATGCTAATCTGTCAAGTGTTTCTATATCAAAATCTTTATCTACCAAATAAGTTTCATTAATAAATGCAGATACTTTTTGCCTTATTAAGGCTTCAATTTTTGATTTTGAAGTTTTTGATAAAGAGTCAATTCTATGTAATATAATTTCTCTGTCAGTTGCATTTGAATGAATAAGTATATCCACAATTATTTCATTCCCTTCACTTTTGCCAAGATTTGCCAAGGCTAGTGCTGCAACTAATCTTTCAGTTTTATTAACCGAAGAAAGGGTAGCAATTAGCCTGTTTGTTTCGAGATGAGCCTTTACCTTCCCAATAACCATATACGCTTCAACCCTTACTGCTGGATCCTTACTATGTAACATGCGTTTTAAAGCAGTGGTTAAATGTTTTTTATAATCATTATATTTCCATAAAGCTATTATTGTATGAGCTCTTACCATAGGATCTCGTGAATCAATGAAAGGTAACAGATAATGTATTAAATTTATATCAGTAAAATAATAACAGGCAGAAATACAATTGGCCTGAATAGTCGGATCTGTAGACTTTAATAGATCAATTAAATATGGAACTATTTTTTGTTTATTAAGCTTAGCTAATATTCTTATAATTAATGCTTTAATGTCTTCATCACTTTCAATTTGAAACTGCCTTTTTAAAACATTATTAATTCTAAATAGCGAGAATGGACGTCCGGATTTTTGTTTTTTTCTTATTACATCATAATTATTTAAGGCGTTAATTGCTGCAAATCTGACTCTCCTGTCTTCATGACTAATATAATTCAATATATCTAATATTGAGTCATGCTCTTTAATATGTCCGAGCGTATTTAATATTTTAATAGTAACTTTATTTTCCAGATCTGCTTTTTTTAAAGTTGTGGTTAATATATTTACTGCATTTTTATGTCCTTTTTGACCTAATATTTCAATTGCATTTAATTGCAGTGTTGAATCTACTGATTGTGTTAGATTTTTTATTGATAAT
>JAUVDZ010000037.1 GCA_030595015.1 Candidatus Peregrinibacteria bacterium
AATATCAAAATAATGCGGCATAAAAAACCGCAAACCACTAAGGCTACTTAAAACATATAACATCACAAAAAGCACTGCAAAAAGCGCGATAAATAAGTATAATCTTAGTCTTTTTTTAGGAGTTTTAGTCATGCAAAGGACGCATTAGAGGAAAGAGTACAACATCTTTCAAATTATCCTGTTGGGTAAGCAAAGCCACGATACGATCGATTCCCATTCCCCAACCAGCCATTGGAGGAAAGCCGTGTTCCATTGCTAATACAAAATCATCATCTTTTGCGTGCGCATCTTCATCGCCAGCTTTTTTTGCTTCTGATTGAGATTCAAAAGCATTGGCTTGTTGCAAAGGATTAATCAATTCCGAATAAGCGTTTACGATCTCCCATCCATTAACAACAAGTTGAAATCTGTCAGTGATTTTTGGATTTTCATTATTTCGGCGGGCAAGCGGCGAAAGTTCAGTAGGATGATTAGTCAAAAACATTGGTCCAATCAATTTTGGCCGAGAAACTTTTTTATAAAGATGATCAATTAGATTTCCAAGTCCAAGTTTTTCAGCATCTTCAATTGCGATTTTTTTAGCTTTGATTTCGTCTAGTAATGATTTTGCATCATCATATTTATTGATATCAATCTCACAATCCTGTTTAATCAAATCCTGCATCGAATGTCTAGGCCATGGCCCTTTAAAGTTTACCTTCTGCGGATTTCCGTCCCTATCCAATATTTCAACTTCAAGTGAACCAGTGGTTTCCATTAATAAATATTCAAACATTTCTTCAGTAAATTTCATCAAATCTTCATAATTCCAATATGCACTATAAAATTCATTCATTGTAAATTCCTGCAAATGCGATGGATCCATTCCTTCATTTCTAAACACTCTTCCGATTTCAAAAATTTTCTCATATCCACCTGCAATTAATTCTTTTTGATAAGTCTCACCAGCTGCAATTCTTAAAAAGAAATCAGTATCAAGCGCATTATGATGAGTCGAAAAAGGTGTTGCCAAAGCCCCGGAAGCAGACGAAGCAAGAATTGGAGTTTCAACTTCCATAAATCCATTCATAGTATAAAAATCTCGTAATTTCTGAATAAAAATTGAACGAAATTCAAATCGACTACGTGATTCCGGATTTGTGACAAGATCCAAATATCTTTGTCTATAAATGGTTTCCTGATCCTTCACTCCGTGAAATTTTTCAGGAAGAGGTCGCAAAGCTTTCGATAAAAGCGTGAATTCAGTAACAAGAAGAGTGATTTCGCCATGCTTTGTTTTGAATAGTTCACCTTCGCATCCTAAAAAGTCAGCAACATCGATTTTTTTAAGGGATTTGTATTTATCTTTCCCTAAAACATCTTGCATAAAGCAAATCTGTACGCGTCCACTAACGTCTTGCAGCTGCCCAAAACTTAACTTCCCGTGTGATCGAAAAGTCATCAAACGTCCGCAAATCTTCACGTCATTCTTTGCATCCCCCATAATCTCTTCAGTTTCACGAACACCATTCTTTTCACCTAATTCCTTGGCTTCAATACACTTATGAGTCCGTTTATATTTATCTAAATATGGAATTTGACCAGCTTCCTGCAAATCTTTTAATTTTTGCAGTCGATCATTGTATTCGTTTGAAGTTTCATTATGATTTTCAGACATTCTAAAATATTGTTAATTTCAGGGAATAATATACAATAAATACGTTTGACAAGCTACTCGACTTTAATAATAACCTATGACATTTCAAGGAGAAAAAAAATTTCCAGGATTCGATTTTGTAACGCCTGTCCCTGTAAGTAGAATTTCAGCTGCACAAAGAACTAAACTTCCTGATTGGATATTGGATGGAATAAGTCCAGGAATTACAAAAGAAGACAAGGATGAGTAAATTGATTTTACGAAAAAACTAAAGTATATTCCTCATCAAGTGCTTCTACTCTTTTTCTGATTTTGCACTTATGCAGAGATAGCGTACTCCTCGGATGTGCGCTGTTTCTCAATACTAATAAATTTAAGTTGTTCCTTCTTGAAAGCTAATTCAATACGTCCAGTAGGTCCATTACGATGTTTTCTAATGTAAAGATCTGTAATCCCGGCACGATCAGTATCTTCTTCATAATAATCTTCACGATACATCATTAATACAACATCAGCATCCTGCTCAATCGCTCCTGATTCTCTTAAATCTGAAAGATTAGGAATTTTGCTAGGTCGCAACTCAACTGCACGAGACAGCTGTGATAAGGCAATAATTGGAATCTTCAATTCACGAGCCAGACTTTTTAATGAACGCGAAATCTCAGAAATTTCCTGAGTACGATTCCCTCCACCATATTGTGAACTCTTACCAGCGCTCATTAATTGTAAGTAATCGATAATAAGAAGATCCAGACCATGCTCCATTTGTAAACGACGCGCTTTTGCACGAAGCTCAACAATTGAGCCGGCAATTGAATCATCCAAAAATAATTTCATTGAATTAAGTTCATCCATAACACCACCAACTTTTGCAAAATCTTCATCAGTTAATTTACCGGTTCGCATCTTCCACGAATCAACTCCCATTAATGAACAAAACATACGTTCAACCAATTGTTCTTTCGACATTTCCAACGAGATAACGCCCACAGATTTCTTTTTAGCAGCCACATTTTGCGCTATATTAAGCGCTAAAGCTGTTTTACCCATTGAAGGACGAGCCGCAATAATAATTAAATCAGATGGCTGCATTCCGGATAAAATATTGTCGAGATCTTTAAATCCGGTTGGAACTCCTCTGTATTTTTCTTTGTTGTCAGGATCATGAAGGTCAGCAATTTTTTCATAAGTCGCACTCAAAACTTCTTTTACATGAACAAATCGATCTTTAATAAAAGTCTGTGAAACATTGAATAAAGATTTTTCAGCTTCTTCTAAAAGAGTTTCGATTTCATCTGTTTCATTAAATCCAAGACCAGTAATTGTATCACCAGCTCTTAATAATTTTCTTAAAACAGATTTTTGTTTAACAATTGTCGCATATTGAAAAATATGGCTTGCTGTAGGTACTTCTGATGTCAGGTCAGCAAGGTACGAACCACCACCAACTACATCTAATTCTTTTTTATCCTCAAGTTGACTAGTCACAGTCAGCATATCAATCGGATTCCTTTTTTCAAAAATTTCAATGATTGCCCGATAAATCATTGCATGTTTTTCATGATAAAAATCTTCAGCTGTAACTAAATCTGCAATTTTAATAATTGCATCTTTGTCGATCAGAAGAGAACCGAGTGTCGATTTTTCCGCTTCCAGACTATGTGGAGGGACTTTTGTTAAATCCTGACTCATGTACGACTTTTGTAAGGGAATCCTATTGTACTCTAAACTTAAAAAATTTCAAAAAAATTTCACAAAAAGTTTAGAATTTCTTAATGATTTTTTGCTAGGATTGTTTCATTATGAATATTCGAATTGGAAAAAAAGGAGAGCAATATGCGGCAGATTATCTTCGCGCACTTGGCTATAGTATTGTTAAAATGAACTACCGTATTTTAGGTGGCGAAATTGACATTATTTCACGCCAGGACGGCGAAGTTGTCTTTGTTGAAGTAAAAACGCGTCGATCAAATAGATACGGCCTTGGGGAAGAATCGATTACCCGAACTAAGTTACGTCGACTGAATCTTGCCATGCATCGATACCTGGCTGAGCTCTATTGGCGCTGCGATTATCGCCTCGACGTTATTACTATCCAAATGAATTCCTTTGAAGAAGTTTGCAACTTAAGGCATTATAAGAATGTTCAAGTAACTTAAATTCAAATGGATAATTATAAAAGGAATCGATTAGTCGGACTTGGGGTGATTGGTGTAGTTGTTTTGATTGGAGCTGTTTATTTTTTTATGATGATGACGTCTGGGAATACACGGAATATTGAGTCTGTCGAGGTTGAGGCTTCGTTTAGCGCTGAGCTTAACGGTCCTTTTGATTACACAACTTTTAATTTGCCTGTTGGGTACTCAAAATATCGCCCTGCCCTTGATGATATTAGTTTGTTTACTAGTTTTGATTCAGATTATGTTTTGTCACGTTTGCCTAAGAAAATCGAGAACATTGTTTTTAGTCCGGATGGCTTGAGAGCTGTTGTTTTTGAATCTAATAAGGTTTCTTTTTATGATGTTGCTGAGAATGCAATGAATGAGATGCCTGCCTTAGTTGGAGGATGGGGTAGTGGGGCATTTAATGCATTTTTAAGCAATTTTTATACAATTGGATATGACGAACCAACAAAAAAATACGCATTAAAAAATGTGACTTTAGAGAATGGCAAAGTAGACGATTTGATCTATTTTATAAGGAATATTGAGGATTACGAGATGATTGTTTCAAGCGAACCAACAGTGATTTTTATGGTTGATAAAACACATCAGCCTAATGTTTTATATAAAATTGATATTCAGGAATCTTCACGTGAAAATATTCTTGAAGCGGACTTTATAAAACTTTCAGACATAACTGACGATGCATCGTTTGTTGCTTTTGTACAAGGAGATAACCAGTTTCAATCAACTTTAAAAATTTACAATACTCAAACAAAAGAATTTTCAGAGATTCCATATAAAGTAATGCCGCGTAATTTTAAATTTCACGATGAATATGCATATTTTATTTCAGATTCTGAAGAAGGTGACAATATAATTACTGCTGAAGAACTTCTAAGTTCATACGCTGAACCAAAAACCATCACTTTATATAAATGGGATCCTTATACGCAAACATCACAACAGTTCGACTTAAACGAACTACCAGCAATGCCAGATCGAATTGAAGTTAAAGACGATATTATTCGAATGCTTGTAGGCGATGAGTATTTTGATGCGAAGATTGGCTCTTGAAAAGTTGTACAAACTTTGGTACAATTTATATCTAATCAATAATTTAATTATTATGAATTTTAAAACTATAAAATCATCTGAAGGTAGAAAAAATCTCCCAAAAATTATTCGTGAAGTCGATGAAAACGGGCAGATTTATGTTTTTACCGTTCATGGTGCCGCAAAAGTAGCAATGGTCGATTTTGCGCTTCTGGAAGAGTTTATCGAGAACACTGAATATGGAATTTCTGAGAAAGAAATCACTAAAAGATCTAAGGAAAAAACGATTTCATTAAAAGAATTAAAGAAACAGTTTGATGTATAATATTGAATTTGCAAAATCTTTTGTAAAGGATTTCAAGAAAATTCCGAAACCTGTTCAAAAGGTTGTTTTTGATAAATGGATTCCACGTTTGCAGGAAGATCCCAAGGTTGGGCAAAAATTCGCTGGGAAGAATCTAAGCAAATATATGAAACTAGCATTCAGATACAAAAGGAACGACTATCGAATTGTTTACCAAGTGCACAAAAAGCAAATTAAAATCATTTTATTGGCTATAGGGAGTCGTGAAAATTTTTATAAAAAGCTAAAGCTTACTTAAACCTCTTCACCCTCAAACTGTTTGTCACAACTTGAGAACAACCTAAATACAAGCTATTATTCAAAAGCTTTATTTCTTGAATGAATTTTATGGGTACTCTCTTACGAATCACAGGCTTAACAAAAGCTTATGGGCCACAAATGATTTTGGATAATGCTGATTTGTTGGTTAATGACAGGCAAAGAATTGGAGTGATCGGAAGAAATGGAGCTGGCAAGTCGACTCTTTTTAAGATTATTGTTGGAGAAGAAGAAGCAGATGATGGAAGTATTGCGATTCACGATGGTACAATTATTGGTTATCTGACACAGCATAGTGACTTTGGCGAAAATGAAAGTGTGATGGAATATTTGATGAGATCAAGTGGTAAGGCGGATTGGGAATGTGGCAAAATTGCAGGCAGATTCCAGGTTAAGAATGAGATGTTGGATGCCATTGTTACTGACTTGGCAGGGGGTTATCAAATGAGGGTTAAGCTCATTGCAATGCTTTTACAAGAGCCTAATTTGCTTTTATTAGATGAACCAACTAACTATTTGGATCTTTCTACTCAGATATTATTAGAAAAATTCCTGGAGAATTTTAATGGAAGTATCCTTTTAATCTCACATGATCGTGAGTTTATTAAACGAACATGTCATGAAACTTTAGAAATCGAACATGGGAAGATGATCTTATTTCCGCGTCCAATAGAGGAATATTTGGTATATAAAGAAGACCAGCTTTCGCAGATCCATAAGCAAAATGCAAACACAGAACAAAAGAAAAAGCATTTACAGCAATTTGTAGATCGATTTGGAGCTAAGGCGAGCAAGGCATCTCAGGCAAAGTCAAAATTGAAACAAATTGATAGGCTTAAAACCATTGACGTTGCGCATCCTTTGAGTACAACTAAGATTAATATCCCCAGGGTAGAAGACAAAAAAGGTATAGCGTTGCATATTGAAGATTTAGAGGTTGGGTACAGTGATAAGTCGATTGCGCAGGGGGTGAACCTTGAAGTTGAAAGAGGTCAGAAAATTGCTGTGCTTGGTGATAATGGTCAGGGTAAGACGACTTTTTTGAAAACTATTGCCGGTGAACTCGAGAAACTTTCGGGATCATACAGATGGAGCCACGGTATCAAAATTGCCTATTATGCTCAGCATATTCCCGCTACTTTAAATTATAATGAGACAGTTAAAGATTATTTGAAAAGTGTAGCCCCGCAGGAAACTACTGAAGAAGACATCTTTAAAATGGCAGGTAATTTTTTGTTTCGGGATGAAGCTTTGAAAAAACGAATTCCGGTTTTAAGTGGAGGTGAAAAGGCCCGGCTTTGTTTAGCAGAAATTTTATTGCAGAAAAACCAAGTGCTTTTACTTGATGAGCCAACCAATCATTTAGATTTTGAAACAGTTGAAGCTTTGGCTAAAGCACTGCGGGATTCTAATGTTTCGATCCTATTTGTAAGCCATAATCGTACATTTGTTGAAATTGTTGCAAACGGAATTATAGAAGTGAAGAATCAGAAAATCAGACGTTATCATCATAATTACGAAGAATATGTTTATCATCTTCAAAAAGATATTGAAGAAGATTTGGGCATCGCTTCTTATGCAAATTTAGATTTAGATAAAGAGGAAAAACAGAAATTGAGAGTAAAGAAAAAAGAAGCAACAAAGCGGTTGAAGGCTTTAGAAAGAGAAATGCAAAGTTTAAATAAAGAAAAGAAGGTCTTATTAGAGTGGTTTGAAGCGAATTTTAATGAGTTCTCAGAAGATAAAAATAAACGTTTGGCAGAAATTGAAACCGAGTTATCAAAAAAAGAAGAAGAGTGGATGGAGTTAGAGATGGAGTTGGAAATAATTTAATTTCCAGCCTTTTAGCTACAATCAAATTTAAGCTGTTTTATAAGTAAATTAAAGAACAGAATTGAAGCAATTACAATTGATCCAATCACGGTGTAATAAAGCACAGGTGTTTGGATGAACGTTGAATAAACAAAACTTGCCAGTACTCCGAATGCAACAACTGGACACACAAGTCCCCATTGAGTTACATAAAATTCTTTTTTAAAGAAATGTTTTTTAAAGTATTCCCCAAGCAATGCGATTCCAAATAACATGTACCAGACTTCAAATGCAAATGCGGAAACAATTACAAAAAAGAAATATGAATCAAGATGATAGCCGAAATTGTTTTCTAAATAGTGTCCGATTCTAAATGCGCTAATTGCAAATAGGGTGATATTTGGAATTACTATTAAAAAACTTGGCATAAATTGTTTTTCAGGAAGACCATGCGCTGCAAAGTGACTTTTGAATATCACAATCATTTTTACCAGCAATAAAAATAGTCCCATAGAACCTGAAATCATTGAGAAGAAGGCTGCAGTATGAGCTATATCAGGAGTTTTAGATAATGCTGCAATTCCTGTTCCAACAACAGTTAACATTCCAAGTGCGAATGGGTGTAATAGCCATCCAAAGCTGATTTTTTCAGAATCAAAACCTTTCGTAAATGAGATTGTTAATAATTTTATTTCTGTATATATAAGTGCTGCCCATAAAATAAGCCAGAATATAAGCGCAGGGAGCATGAATGTTTGTAAGTTTGATGCAAATTCAGGAATAAAAAATCGCACAGGCCCGATAAAGACATTCATTGTCATTATTATTGATATGAAAGGAGCAAGTAATCCTGCGTTTTTCAAAGGCGAATGAAGCATTTCTTTAAAATCTTTTGTTTTTAGCCATTTAACAAGTTTTGTCAAAAAGATAACAGTTAAAATTAAGTGGATTATCGTAAATATCACCATCACAGCCTCTAAAGACATGTAATAAATTTCATTGGCAAGCGGTAGTGTGCCATGTGCAATATCAGCAATTTTTACAAGGCCTTTTTCATGTGGGAACGCGTATTGAAGTAATGCAAAGGGCATAATTGCGATTCCTCCTGCTCCTAATGAAGCTAAGAAAATTAGTGGTGAAAATTTTTTGTTACTCATTTTTTCGATATAAGGTTAAGGATTTTTTTAATGTCATCTTGTTTTTTGGTCTTCAGGCAGCCTTCTAATTGTTGATTCAACATCTCTGAAAAGGCTTTATCTAGCGCAGCTTTTGCAGCCTGAAACTGAATAATTGTTTTTTCACAGTCTTCATTATTTTCAATTAATTTTATAAGCCCTGCGATTTGTCCATTCGCTCGTTTTAGTCTTTGGATTATTTTAATCATAATATTTGGAAGTTAAATGCGAAAGTAAATATACCCCTAGGGGGTATGTGGAGTCAAGTTAAAATAATTTAAGTATTTTTTAGAAAAATTTAATAACTCCTCTGCAGAGTGGGCATTAATTATTATTTAATTGATTTTCCACTCAATTTGGCGTACACTTAAAGTATAACTTAAGTTATAACTATGAATACAAAATTAATTGGATTAAAAGAATTTAGATTACATCTCTCTGACTACACAAAGCAGGTAGAAAGTGGAAAAGTTCGGCTAATTGTTCTTAAAAAGAACAAACCGGTTCTTGAAATTAATCCAATTACAACCAAAGAATTCACTCTTGAAAATTTGCGTAAAGAAACTGCAGAAGCTAGAGAGCAATATAAAAGAGGCGAAGTTTACACCGCAGAAGAAGTGGAAAAGGAACTTGGTTTATGAAATACAAAACATATTACATGCCTAATGCGAGGTCTCAATTAGATCAACTTGAGCCTGGTCTTAGAAAACGCATTGTTAAAAAGATCCAGTTTTTTAGGAAGACAAGAAATCCTTTACGCTATGCGAAAAAATTAAAAGATCAATCTTATAGCTCAATACAGATTTAGAATTGGTGATTATCGTGTGCTTTTTGATATTGATAAACAGGGAGAGTTGGTAATTTTAGTAATATTAAATGTTAAACATCGGAAAGAAGTTTATAAATTTTAG
>JAUVDZ010000030.1 GCA_030595015.1 Candidatus Peregrinibacteria bacterium
GCAGGAGCTTTAGTTGTTTTATTTATCGGCCAAAGCATAGATGTAACTGGCTTTATCATTCCAGTCACAATGGGTGGATTTATATATATTGCAAATACTGATCTTATCCCTGAACTTCATAAAGAAACCAAAATCTCACAATCATTGATTCAATTATTATGTTTTATTGGAGGAATCGGAATTATGTTTTTGGTTTTACTTATGCCATCTCATGGACATGCAAATCCAGGGGAAGATTCTGACCCTGAGCACGATCATGAAATACATATGGAAGCAGATGATCATTAAAGACATTTTTTACTCATCTTCAGAATCATCTTTATCTTTTATATGTTGTATTGCACCTGCTAAATATGACCCTGATAATTGAGAAAACGCATCTTCAAAAGCACATGTATCTAGCAAGCTTGTTAATTCAATATACTCAAGCATTAGTTTTATAATTAAATCATATAACTCTTCATATAATCCATATACTCCATATTTTAATCCATATAATTGTCCTTTTGCATATGGAGTGTCTGTAATTTCTTCAAATAAAGCCAGATGAACACCAGCATCGTATGTAGCTACAGGTAAAAATTCCATAAGTTTTTTAAGAATTTCGATATATTTAGTAACTGTCTCTACTGCTTCATCATTTGGTTTATTAAATGGTGAAGGGTTTTCTATATACTTTCTTAAATTATAAATTTGAGTTCTTGGCTTATGGTCTTCAGCTTCTCTTACTGTAGTTGCTAATCGATTTACTCCTGACCAATGCTTGCTATATAAATCATTAACTTCCTCAACCTTGTGATCTAAAGAAGTAGGAACTCCAAGATTATTAACATTAATAAATTCATAAATAATTCTTGCAACCTCATAACAGGCATTTTGATAAAACTCAAAATCAACAAAATTATATCCATCATGTACTAAGTCTCTCCAAACCTGATATGTGTCTACAAAGTCCTCTCTAACTAATCTTTTTAAAATTTCTCTTTTATTTGCATTAACAAATACTCTTTCAATTAATTCTTGCGCTTCTTCAGGTAATTCCGCAAACCTATGCTTATTGCTTTTAAAGTCATCTAAAAAAGGTTCTAGTTCTTCTTTATATTTTTCACCTGTTGCTTCCATTTCTTCAGAAACACCTCCATTTTTTACCAATGAACCATACTCTGTTTTTAATCTTTCTTTTAAATCAGGGATATCCGGAATTATTGAAAGATGAGGGAGTCCCGATATATTTTCAGTAAATTCACCATCTTCAACCAACCTCACGTCAACAAGCTTGTCCTTATAATCGAGCGTTCTTAAAACATCTCTTTTTGTAGTTCTTGATATAAGTTCAATCCTACTTTTCAATCGACGATATGATTCTAATAATTTATTTAATCTATTTAAATTTTCTTCTAATCTGGTTCTATCCTCAGGATTTGCTTTTGTTTTATCTGCATTAACTGTTTCGATTTGTGTTTCTAATATATATTTCATACCTTCAACACTACTCTGAATAATTTTTAATCTTAAAAAGAATTCTTCATATCTCTGAGCTCTAAACCAAGGTTCATTATTATCATCTAAGGAATCTATTAAACTAAATTTAATAAGAGAATCCCTGGTTGATTCAACGTATCTATAAATACCAGCCAGGACTTCTGTAGTAACATCGCAGATCATTGCAGAATTTTCCATTCCTGCCTGAAGTTCCTCTGAATTAACGAAAAGATTTAATATATTATCAGGTTGATCTGTATCAAGTGCATCTGACATATTTAGTAATTAGTTAAGGAGGTCATTATACCTGCATTATCAAATTTGTCAAGCTATTGTGGGCACGCAAGTACACTTTTTTCTAGAGCTTGACAGTCGCTAGATTTAATGTTGTTGTAATCTTCTCATTTTGCGCACTGCAGAGACGAGCATCTAGCGAGTCTCTAGCGAGTGCGAGATCTAGCTGCGAAGAAGGAGCTTTAGCGACTGATTGAGCAGGTAGAGCCTGTACGACGGAGTGCGAAAACTTATCGCGAGCCTAGCGTGAGCATAAGCGAACTCCTCGTTAGTTGCGTAAAATGGACGATCTTTAAAAAACCTGTAATAGACAATTTGGATTTGCCCTCCTGTTTGCAAACTTTGTACGCAGAAGAGCAAATCCAACAAAAACGTTTCTAAAGGAGAAACAACATGCGGAATCTCATCGTTTTCGTCACCCTTTTTGCGGTCGCCCTTTCAGGCGCCTGCGACAACACTAAGCTGGAAAATCCCAACCCCCAGCTGAACGTCTGCGAGCCGGACCAGGTCGACGACTTGTTTCTGCGCGTGACGCAGGGCAGCGCCTTAGTGAAGGTGACCCAGGTCACCTACATAGACGACCAGTCGTTCAACACGAGCATCAAGTACGATGTTAATGTAGGCGATGTGATCCCCGTGCCCTTCTGCTTCAAGCAGGGCGACGTGCACTTCCAGATCGAAGTCACGCCCTCGGGCCCCGGCGTGCTGTACGGCTACGAGTACAGCGTCGAGATCTACTACGAGGTCGCGCTACCCAACGCCGGCCTCATCAACTCCGGATACGGCTCCGCCGGCATCAGCAACCACACCAACGGCGAAACCGACCACTACACGGTCGCCATTGAGTGGTCGCAGATGTAACCTCCTTGCAGAAATCGTAACCTAGTCTATTACAGGTTTCTGCTTTTTAAACGTGCAATCCCCCAGACTCCAAAACAGAAAACAACAAACGCTCCTAAAATAATCAAAGTATTTAAAGTAGGTGCATTTTCCCCAATAGCTGCAACAGTGCTGTTCGGATTAAATAACGTATGCAATAAACTAAATGAAACTATCCCAAAAATAAATGCCCAGGCAACTTTGCTCCATTTAAAAATCGCACCTCCTGGCAAATAAGTAATTGGGAAAAGTTCAAAAAACAATCCTTCAATCAAAATCACAAATAATAAATTAAATGAATCATTTAAGATTTCGTACCCTCGAACAAAAGGAAGTAAAAACCACACAATTAATGCCATAAAAAACATCCAACTAAGAGCTGAAAATTCAAATCTACCTTCACCTTTATTAAACTGCTTAGAAATTATAAAAAGACCAATCGGAATCCCAAACAAATAACCCGGAGGAATGTTTAAATTCCGGCTTAAAACAACACAAATAATCGCCAACAACAACCCCAGCACATTTGGCTTAAAAAACGCATCCCATCCATTGCGGCGAGCGGAAATAAACCGCACAATATCCTTAATATAAGTCGCAACAATAATAGTTCCCACAGTGATAATCAACATCCCCAGATTTTTTTGCTCAAACAAACTAAAATCAGGAGAAATATGAGCTGCGACCAATCCAAACAAAAAGAGCATCAACAACAAAATCAGAAATCGCACAAACCGATTCCCCTTTCGCTTCTCAAAAAGACCATAACCCGGAATCTTTTTCATAAATTTATTAATTCCATCGCCGTGTGCACCCAAAACATTATTGAAAAGAAAACACGCCAATCCCACAATTAAAAATATTAAAATCGACAACAAAACATTGCTTCCAATAACCAAAGGATCACCAGAAATCTCATCAGGTCCGGCAATATGCGCGCTATTCAAAATCGGCTTTTCATAACCAATATTTTCACGATTAAAAACTTCAACAGGTATTAAATGCTCAAGCGTCTCATAAAACTGAACTTTTTTAAAAATTTCAATACTTCCATCATCGTGCCGAACAACTTCAACGTTTGGATCAGCTTCTAAAGCAGGTAAATCCTCAGCTGTATATTGCGCAAAAACCGGAAGTGTCATAAGTAATGTCAAAACTATGGCAAAAAGTATTTTTTTCATATAATTGGGGCTATAATGAATCATGTTATCTAAATTAAATAACAATGACAAACAAAACTGCCAAACTGAGACTGCATAAAATGTTCAACATGCGTTGAAAATTGTCCGACGAAGGCTTTGAAGTTTTAGGAAAAATTAAAATTTATGCTATAATCAAGCTGAAATTATTCTTAATCAACAAAATATGAATGATGACCAACAACAAGAAGAAAAAAAAGAGGAAATAGGTTACTGTGTGAAGTGTAAAGAAAAACGAACTATGGTTGAAGCAGAAGAAGTAAAAATGAAAAACGGACGTCCTGCAATGAAAGGAAAATGTGAAGTATGCGGATGCGGAATGTACAAAATTCTTCCAAGCAAGAAAGACTAAGTACTAAATACAATTAAAAACCCTGGCAAAGATGTTGGGGTTTTTAGTGGATTGTTAATACTTTCTCGTTTTCCTCTTCCCCTGGTATCCACCACCTGAACGACCTCGTGATGAATTGCTGCCTCTTGAATGTCCGCGATCTCGTGATTGATATGATGATCCTCCTCCATGTCCTCCGCGTGGGCTTCTTTTAACTGCCGCACCCTCTCTAACTTGCACACTTTTGCCTCTGAATCGGCTTTTTGACATTGCACGTGCTAATTTTTTAACAACTCCAATTGGAACTTCAAAACTAGCTTCGTGATCAGCTAATAAAATGTGACCAACTTCGATTCTTTCGCCTTTTGAAACGCTATTAATTAATCCGAGAATATTTGGAACTGTAAGAGAATCTTTACGACCTAAGCTTAATACTAAAGTTTGCATATGTGCACCGCTTCCTCTACTTTGTCTTGTTTTTGGTTGAGGTTTGTCCATTTGTTCATGTGGATATTTAGCAATACTAGCTTCAACTGCTAATAAAAGTGCTTTTCTAGCAACTTCTGCTTTATCTTCAAGTGATAAATCTTTGAGCATATCATCAACATAAGTATTTGCCTGTTTAGAACCTTCATAATCTGTATCAATTTGATTAACGTAAGCCTCAATGTCAGCTTCAATCATATCTTCTCTCTTTGGTAATTTAACTTCTTCAAATTTAATTTTATTCATAAATTCGATCTTTTTCAGAGCTCGATGTTCGCGTAAATTCGCAAGAACAAGCGAAATCCCCTTTTCGTTTGCACGTCCTGTTCGTCCACTTCTATGCGTGTAACTTTCAGCTTTTTCAGGAACTCCAACATGAACTACATGTGTAAGTTTTTCTACATCAATACCTCGGGCAGCTACATCAGTTGCAACTAAAAGAGTTGTTTCTTTTCTTTTAAATGAATCCATAATTCGAGTTCTGTGTTTTTGCTCAATTTCACCATGAAGAACACCAGTTGAAACACCTTCTTTTAAAAGTGCATCACCAATTTCCTGACATTCACGCCTGGTTCTACAAAAAAGGATTCCATACATTTCCGGATGAAGTGTTTTATATCTTTTAAATGCAGTAATTTTATCGCGGGCAGGAACCATCATATATTGATGAGTAATTGCCAGTTTATTATTTGGAGTAGCCTTGAGTTCAAAACGCTTTGCTTTGTGCATGTATTTTTGAGAAATCCTCTCAATATTTCTTTGCATTGTTGCTGAAAATAACAATGTTTGCTTATCTTTCGGAGTTCCTCCTAAAATAGCAGAAATATCTTCTACAAAACCCATTTTAAGCATTTCATCGGCTTCATCAAGGATTGCCCACTCAACAGCACCAAGCTTAAGCACATTTCTATTCACCAAGTCCAGCATTCGACCAGGAGTTCCAACTACAACCTGTGCGCCTCTTTTTATATCACGGATTTGATCATGAATCGAAGCACCACCATATACAGCAGCAACATTCAATCCATTCATATATTTAGCAAAACCCCTTATATCTTTTGCGATTTGCATAGCCAGTTCTCTCGTAGGGCTGAGTACAACAGTTTGTATATGCTTTTTCTGAAGATCCATTTTTGTAAGTACAGGAAGGCTAAAAGCCGCTGTTTTACCAGTTCCTGTTTGCGCCATTACAATTAAATCCTGTGAACTTTCAAGAATCTGAGGGATTACTTTCTCCTGAACAGGTGTTGGTTCTACAAAATTCATCTCTTTTAAGACGTCTTTGATGTTATCTGAAATGTTGAAATCTGCGAATGTAGTCATAATATATAATTAGTCGTGGCGTAATTTATACATTGTTTTTTCGTCTGCGTCAAGCACGAGAATTAATTAACTTTTCTTTTTCTTCTTTTTTGAGTTGTTTTAGCTGATATTCCCGCTTCATTGCATCTGATCTATTCACGAATTCTTCGCTATATACGATTTTTATTGGTCTGCGGATTTTTGTATAATGAGCACCTTTGCCATCATTATGTTTAGCTTCACGCTCCTCTAAATTATTTGTATAACCTGCATACAACGTATCGTCGTTACAGCGCGCTAAATAAGCATAGTATTTATTCATATTGATATTGAAGCATACTTTCTATGAATTAAGAACCTTTCTGACAAATTCAATCAATTCTCCAATCTGAAAAGGCTTATTTAGAAAACGAAATCCTGATTCTCGTATTTGAGGCCATCTGCTTTTTACATCCACATAACCACTTATCAAAGCAACTTTTAAATTAGGGTTTTGTTGTTGTAGCTCTAAAGCCAGATCACAGCCTGTAACATCTTTATCAGGTAAAAGTACATCACTTAAAACAATATCAAATTCACCTTTTTCTTTTTCAAAAATTCTTCGTGCTTCACTGATTGATTCAGCTCGTTTAATGTCGAATCCACATCTTTTCATTGCTCTATATAACAAATCTCTAACAGAATCTTCATCTTCAACAATTAAAATTTTCTTACCTTGCCCAAACAATTCAACACTAAATTCTAAGCTTTCATCCTCATCGACTTCTTCTTTCTGATTAATAGCAGGTAAATAAATTTCAAATGTAGTTCCCTTGTCTATTTTACTATCAACATCAATCCAGCCTCCATGCTGTTTTATTGTCCCATAAGCCATAGATAAGCCTAACCCAGTCCCCATTCCTATATCTTTTGTTGTATAAAAAGGATCAAAAATTTTCAACAATTCATTCTGCTCCATCCCTGAACCTTCATCGGTTATAGATATACAAACATGCCTTCCTGCTGTTGCATCATGCATATTTATAATATCGTATTCAGAAATAAATCTATTGGTAGTTTCGATTTTCAATTTTCCACCTCCAGACATAGCATCTCGGGCATTTGTTGCTAAATTAACAATAGTTTTTCGTATTTGATCTTCATCAGCATAAATATTCCAAATTCCTTCTTGATACGCTACTTCAATACTAATATTTTCACCTAATAATCTACCAAGAAATTTATAAATATCTAATATCGTATAATTTAAATTAAAAACCTCAGGAGAAAGCATTTGCTTCCTACTATAAGCTAATATTTGCCTAGTTAGAATGGCCGCTCTTTTTGCTGCTTTCTGAATTTCTGAAATATCATCTATCATAGGATCTCCTTTTTTCAGGTCCCCAATTACCAAATCAGCATGTCCTGAAATAACAGTTAATAAATTATTGAAATCATGAGCTATTCCTCCTGCTAGCTGCCCGATTGAATCCATCTTTTGCATTTGACCTACCTGTTCCTGAAGTTTCTTCCGTTCAGTAATATTACGACTTACACCTAATAAACTAATTAACTTTCCTGTTTCATCTTTTATCAAACTAAATGTCATTTCAGCAGGATATGTAGTCCCATCCTTTTTTTTAACATCAAGTTTTAATGTCCATATGCGATCAGGATCAAGATCACCTTCTTCATCCAATTTGATAATTTGCTCTAATGTCTCTTTTGCAATTACTACTGAACCTTCTGTCAACATATCGCCAATTTGTTGCTGATTGATCTCCTCAAGAGTAAAACCACGTATTTTAGCTATATTAGGCGTTGTATATGTAATCTGCATTTTTAAATCCATAGTAAATATCACATCAACAGTATTTTCAGCAATAAAACGATACTTTCCCTCACTTTCAGCCAATTGACCTACTGCCTTACTTTGCTTTGTAATATCAAAAGAAAATTCAAGAATATGCGAAATCTCACCATTAGCATCAAATAGAGGAATCGCATGGACTTCAATAACAACCTGTTCATCACACTTTTTATAATGAATATGCTCAACAATCACAGGTTTTTTTGTTCTTAAAACTTCATCAATTGTGCATTTATGATCAGCACCCGCGCATGGATTGGCTTCATTGTGAGTAAGCTCATAACAAGTCACGCCCTCTTTTAATTCTCCAAACTGCGCTGCTGCTCTTTTATTGATATTAACAACTTTTCTTGTATTAACATCAATAACTAAAACCGGATACGGCATTGATTCAAAACTCTCTCTTAAATAGTTTTGTTCAAAACCACTGCTATCTGGCTTATCCGGACCAGACATAATTGGCAAATTATAAAATGGAGACCACTTTATCACATCGTGTCAAAATGTCAATCTATCCAATTAGGAAATATAAATTTTAGAGATAACTTCATTAATGGCTCGTGGTACAGATAAATTGAATATGACTTCTTCCCGATAAAACTGAATGCTTTTTTGAGATGTCCTTTTAATGGCTTAGTCATTGAGTGAGCAAGCATTACCCCTCCAAGTGCAAAAAGGAAATCACTAACAAACATAGTGTGGATATTTCCTAAGAGAACAAATCCTAAAAATATCAAAGGAATGCTATAAACCATTCGATTTTTAAGCTTAATAGACTTTAATTCAAAGGCTAAATACATTCCAAGGGCAAACTCAGAAAGCCTTGCAGGGAACATAACAAACAAGTAGATATCAGCTTCATTGATCCCAATTGGAGAGCCTGATGTTGTAAGTGAAATCACATATCTATATATAAAACTAACAGCCACACATATCAATAATGCATGTAATGGTTTCAATTTCTTGAACAACTTATATAAAAGCGGAAATAATAAATAGAATTGGATGATAATCCCAATAAACCACCAAGTACCAACAAAACTAAGCATTGCCTCACTACTAAACCATCGCGGAATAATCAGCATACTCTCGAAATATTGAGAAATACTGTGCATACCGGCAAAATAGGTTTTATACTCAATAAATCCAAATTGATATTGTAAATTTTTCAAAATCCAATCAAGAATGTGGATAACGGGATGCGCAATCCAAAAAGGAATTAAAACCTTCAAAGACCGCTTGGACATATTTTTTAAATTCAGATTTTTTCCACTCATATACTTTTTCATAAGTCCATAACCTGAAAGCACAAAAAATATGTTAACTCCAAAAATACAAAGATACATAAAAAAACCGATCCAGGCATTAGGTTCATATCCTATATAAGTAATTGAATCGGATACCCAGGCAATTGCACCTTGGCCTCGCTCAATTAAAAAACTGCCACCAAACATATCATATTGAAAGTGGAAGATTACGACCATTATAATCGCAATAGCTCTGATAAGGATTCCTTGTTCTCTGGTGATATTCATGCTTACTTTATATCATGATTAATCACATTTTTGAAAAGAAGGAAGATGCTTTTGTTCAGAAGCCTCCATTAGATTCGTAAATACACCTTCGATATCCGGATATTCTGCAACAAGAGGCAACAACTCTTCTTTATAAAGCCTTGCGTTCTCGATTTCAGCAGTAACACCAATTGCACATGCTTCTTGTAAAGTTTCGGGTACAATAATTGTGCCCAACCATTCATTTTCCGGTATTTCAAGTCCATACTTATCATAAACGCCTTTTAAAGAAGAAATATGACTTTCTTCAGCTCTCACGACCATGATAAATGGCCTTGTGCTGCCGAATTCTTCAATAATCGCCTCGTAAGTAGTCATAGCTTTATATTCATCTTCCAGTGCCAAATTAAGGGCCTCAGCAATTTCATCAGACAATTCACCAACAGGATAAACAACATCAGCTACTAATAAACAATCGTCTTGTAGACAATTTTGCTTATTAACTTGCTTGTTTTCATTGATTTGCTTAGACTCGCTGATCTGCTTGTCTTCGTTTAGTTGTTGCTCTTGCGTGCACCCGCTTACAACGACAGCAACTGTAATTATAAAGAGTAGTGATAAGATTTTTTTCATAATGATTAGATTAAATAATAACCTCTTTGAGTATATCAAAAATCTTTTTTTTATGTAACAAATGTTAGTGTAGTTGTGTATTAAGTAATAGGATTATATTTATTTAACCTTATTTCTTATGAACACATTGAAACGAAAAAACCACAAAAAACTTTTGCTCCTTGCGTTGCTTCTTTTGATATTGATAATTGGTAGTTGTAGTACTTTTAATTACTATAATCAGGATTCTCCTGTTGATGAATTACAACAACTTATTGAAGCAAAAGATGCAGGTGA
>JAUVDZ010000071.1 GCA_030595015.1 Candidatus Peregrinibacteria bacterium
TGGTGGAACTGGTAGACACGTCAGTCTTAGGAACTGGTGGAGCAATCCGTGGAGGTTCGAGTCCTCTCCTCGGCACCAAGAGGCGCTTGCAAAGCAAGCGACTCTATGGAGATCAGCAAAGCTGATCGAAGCAAAATCCCAAACATACAAAAAAGCCCCACCTTAATTGGTAGGGCCTTTTTAAAAAAATTTAAATTATTAATTATACATTACAACTCCGGTTTCACTAGGTGCCGCTGTCATTGGAACAGCTGTCATCGGAGCAAAAGTTGTTATCATTTCAAATGGCATTTCATCAGTGTTCAACCAATTAATCCAATGATCGTGACCCGCATTAGTAATACCAAGTGCATTAAACTCAGCAACTACTCCATCTTGATTTTCAAATTTTAATTCTGTGAAATTAGCTTCAGAAGTAGAAATTTCCCCAGGTTGATAATCTTGTCTACAAGCGCTTAATCCTGTCATTTCTAAAGTAATTACAGCATTAATTCCAACAGGTATTTCAACCTCTTCTTCCTTGTCTGCAGAATTAAATTCAAGAGTAGTATTTAATAGTTCGATAGCAGAGCCTGAAACAATATCATTTTTATTAAATAATATTCTTCTATAAAGAGTGTTGCCTTCCTGATAATATAAATAAACAGACCAATCTGTTTCACCATTACAATAATCCATTACACCTGAACTTGGATCTACACCTGCAGTTTTATAATCAAGCACATGCGCCGGCGGCTGTCTCCCAAGTGTATAACCATTATTAGAAAATTTTAATGAAGTTAACTTGGATGGTCCCGCTCCTGTACCAATTGTAATATTTAAAGCAGCCATTATAGCAGGGACACCATCATCTAAATCACCATACAAATCACCTTTTCTATAATCATTCCAATTTGTTGTATCTGTTGTAAATTGAGCTTCTAAATTATCAATATATTCTAATGTAGTATATATCGCTGTAGATGTAGGTGTAGTAGTAGTTGTTGTTGGAGCAATCATTACTGCTTCTAATGGTACAAGCGTAGTAGCCATCTCAAACGTTTCAGTTGTTTCTTCTTCTGGTGCTGTTTTAAATGGAATTACCTCATCTGTACCATCACCAACTTCAACCATACTTCGAATAGTCTGACAATCATTACTACATGCATTAGCATCATTAGTATCTCCATCATCACATACTTCCCCTTCTTCAACTACACTATTTCCACAAACTGCAACAGGTTCTACAACGGTCAAAGTACAGTCAGCTTCACAATCTTCAGTACCGTCACATTCTTCACCAGCATCTACAACACCATCTCCACAATCTGCAACAACACATGAAGTTCTACAAGCGTTTGCTACAGTATCTGAATTATTTGTTCCATCATCGCAAGCTTCTCCAGAATCTACGTTTCCGTCTCCACAAACAGCAGGAGCAGGAGTTGTATCACCGGCAACAGGAGGATCTCCTAATTTAAACCATGCCATTTTATATTCTCTTGATATATCTAAGTTTGCTATGTCAGTTACTTTTTCAAACTCGTTTGCACTTTTTTGTACCCATAAATTTGTAATTCTAGTATCACTCAAATCCATGTTTGATGCTAAGGGATGCATACTCCATCCATTTGGACCACTAAGAATTAATGTATCAGTTAATGTTTTTGCATCTGCTAAAAGACCAGAATCAATTTCAAAATCAGCACTTGCAATAATTGCAATAGAAGTATTCTTTGTAACTACTGCAGACCCTAATTTATTTGCAGTTACTTCACAAGTTTTATCATATGGACCTACAGGATAAACTTTAAAACATCCATTTTTACTCGTATCTCCTGCCCAAGGTTCTGCTTTATCATAATGTGCAATAAGAATTTTAAGATCATCTGCCGGTTGTATACTGGCTTCAATTTCTTCAAAGCTTGTATTTCTTAAAGGTGCAAAATAATTAACACCTTTAGAAACTGCTTTCAAGTTTTTGCCTGCATCGCTAAAACTACTTACATCCGCAGCATCAAACTGAAGGAATCCAAAAGTAGTTTCTACAGATTTACCTTGAAAACTCGAACCACCAATTGAAAGTGCAGGTGGATTGTCATCAGATGCTCCGCCAAATAAGCCAGAGTCATATGCGTACCAACCACCAAAACCTAATATGGCAATTGCGAAAACTCCAACTAAAGTTTTAATAAGGCCTTTGCCTTTTTTTGGTGTTGGAGAAATTGCAGGCTCAGGTGAGCTTGCAGGAGGGTTTGGATTTGCTTCTTGCTGAGGCACTTGAGGAGCGCCAGCAGAAGGCATTTGAGTGTCTTCCATTTTTGATTTTTGTTATTTATATTTGTAATTTTGTATCTTTATTATACTATTTTTAGAGGTAAATGTAAAGAGCTGAGTGCCAGAGAAAGGACTTTCTCTAAGAAAGGACTTTCTCAGAGAATCGATCTTGTAAAAATACACTTTGGCGGTTATTATCTCTCTGCCCAATTAACACTTTTGATATGTCTTTTGTACATCTTCATGTGCACAGTCACTACAGTATGCTTGACGGCCTAGGAAAGCCGAAAGATATAGCTCGAAAAGCCAAAGAACAAGGCTCTCCGGCTGTAGCTTTAACTGATCATGGAGTGATGTACGGAGCAATTGAATTCTATAAAGAATGTAAGGCTGCTGAAATCAAACCAATAATTGGAGTTGAAGCATATATTGCGCCCGATTCTCGTTTTAATAAAGAAGGAGGACTTGCAAATAAACCATTCCACTTAGTATTGCTGGCGCAAAATAAAAAAGGATATCAAAATTTATTAGAATTATCATCAAAAGCACAATTAGAGGGATTTTATTACAAACCCAGAATGGATTTCGGGCTTTTAAAAGCACATTCAGAAGGTTTAATTGCTTCATCTGCTTGTTTGGCAGGTGAAATTTCAAAAATGATCCTTAACAATACCGAAGAAAAGGCTATCGAATCAATAAAGCGGTACCAGGATATTTTTGGGAAAGAAAATTTCTTCTTAGAAATGCAATATCATCCAGAACTTGAAGATCAAATGATAGTTAATAAAGGAATGATCGAGCTCGCAAAAGTGACAGGAGCGCCCCTTCTGGCCACAAATGACGCCCATTACGTTAATAAAGAAGACGCAGAGGTTCATGACGTACTTTTATGTATTCAGACCGGAAAAAGCGTTCAGGACGGCGACAGAATGAAATATATAGGAGATTATTCACTTAGATCGCCTGAAGAGATGAAAGAGGCATTTAAAGACACTCCGGAAGCTATTTCAAACACTGTAGAAATAGCCAGTAGATGCGATTTAGAATTCACATTTGGTGCTCATTTGCTTCCGTCATTCCCTACTCCTCAAAATATTTCTGCAAAAGTACATTTAAAAGAACTTTGCGAAGAAGGTTTAAAGAAAAAATATAAAGAAGATGAGTTACCGGCAGCACGTGAAAGACTTGAATATGAATTAGGAGTTGTTGATGAAATGGGATTTAATACATACTTTTTAATTGTTCATGACTTTGTAAAATTCGCAAAAGAAAAAGAAATATTAGTTGGTCCAGGTCGTGGAAGTGCCGCAGGTGCGATTATTGCTTACTCCCTTGATATTACAACTGTCGACCCCTTAAAATATGGGTTATTATTCGAGAGATTTTTGAATCCTGCTCGTGTATCAATGCCAGATATCGATATTGATTTTGCTGATTCACGTCGTGATGAAGTTTTAGAATATGTTGTTGAAAAATATGGACGCGAAAATGTTGCCCAAATTATTACATTCGGAAAAATGACAGCTAAGGCAGTTGTCAGAGACGTAGGGCGCGGATTAGGTTACCCCTATGCCGAAGTTGACCGTTTGGCAAAACTAATTCCACCAACAATTTTAGGAAAACATGCACCTTTAAAAGAATCCGCTCAAAATGATCCGGATTTAAATGCAGTTTATGTTAGTGACGAAAGAGCTAAAAAATTACTGGATATCGCTGGTGAATTAGATGGAACTGTCAGACATGCAGGAACTCATGCATGTGCAGTTGTGATCTCAGATAAGCCGCTTGTTGATTATACTGCTTTGCAAAGATCTCCAGCAGATGAGAACGCAGTAATCACGCAATATTCAATGAAACCGATTGAAGAAATCGGACTGTTGAAAATGGACTTCCTTGGATTAAAAAATCTAACATTGTTAGAAACAGTTATGAAGATTGTAAAAAGAACAAAAGATATAGATTTAAGTATTGATGATATTCCTTTAGATGATGAAAAAACATTTAAATTATTTCAAAAAGGTGAAACTTCCGGCGTATTTCAGCTGGAATCCGCTGGTATGAAAAGATACTTAAAACAACTTAAGCCAACGAAATTCGAGGATATTATTGCGATGATCTCTTTATATAGACCAGGTCCAATGGAATGGATCCCGAGTTTTATTAAAGGAGCACACAATCCAAAAAAGGTTAAATATCTTCATCCTTCCTTTGAAAAAATATTAAAAGAAACAAATGGTGTGGCAATTTATCAGGAACAAATTTTACAAATAGCACGTGATTTTGCTGGATTTTCGCTTGGAGAAGCTGATATTTTAAGAAAAGCTGTGGGTAAAAAAATACCGGAATTGTTGGCTGAACAGCATAAAAAATTCGTAGAAGGTGCTGTTGAAGAAGGTCATAAAAAAGAATTCGCAGATGAAGTATTTGAAAAAGTAATCTTACCATTTGCCGGATATGGATTTAATAAAGCCCATGCAACATCATACGGCTTAATTTCATATCTTACTGCTTATATGAAAGCTCACTTCCCTACTGAGTTAATGGCAGCATTAATGAGTTGTGATTATGGAAATACTGAAAAAATTGTTTTAGAAATATTCGAATGTTATTCAATGGGAATTAAAGTGCTTCCACCTAACGTAAATGAATCATTTAGGAATTTTACACATATTGATAGTAAATTAATTAGATTTGGAATCGCTGCTATTAAAGGAATCGGAGACGCACCTGCAGACGAAATTATTAAAGCCAGAGGCGATAAACCTTTTAAAACCCTTGAAGATTTCATATCAAGAGTTCCACAAAAAGTTCTAAACAAAAAGACGATTGAGGCATTGGCGTACAGCGGAGCAATGGATGATTTTGGTGACAGAAAACAAATTGCAGAAAGTGTTGAAGAACTTTCAAACTTTGCAAAATATACACACAAAACTAAAGTTGAAGGTCAAACTGATATTTTTGGAATGCTCGATACAGAAGATACTGCAGGGGTTGAAATGAGTCTTCAGTTAAAAAAAGTTGAACCAACTTCTAGTATGGAAAAATTAAAGTGGGAAAAAGAATATTTGGGTCTTTATGTTTCCAGTCATCCTCTACAGGGACTTGAAAAACATATCGGCAAAAAAGCCCATCTTATAAACAAATTAACAAAAAAAGATTTCAGGAAAAAAATTACTATTGCTGGAATGATTTCTCAATATAGAAAAATTTTTACAAAATCAGGAACATATATGGCTTCATTTATGATTGAAGATCCGACAGGAAAATTGGATGTTATTTGTTTTCCAAAAGCTTATCAAAAATATGGACACTTATTAATGGAAGACGAGGTTATTGTTATGGGTGGAAAATTGGATGATCGAAGAGGGCAGGTTCAGTTTGTATGTGACGATGCTAAAAAAATATCATTGGAAAATATGATTAAAAATGCAAAAGAAAATGGGACATATGAACCTGACAAAAAAGTCGTGCTTCTAACTCCTGATTTCACAGAAAAAAAAGAAGATGTGATAGATGCTGGCCCAACTTTAGATGATTTACCTAAAAACGACGATAAAACCTTTATTGTAGACGTTCCTTCGAGCCTCGACACAGCAGTTTTAAACGAAATTAAACAGCTTTTACTTAACAACAAGGGTGAAACACCATGCGAAATTCATATACGTCAAAATAACTCTATTAAAAAAATTAAAGTCCCATTTGGAATTAATGCTTCGGACGCAGTTTCGAGTGAAATTAAAGTGCTAATTAGTAAGTAATTAATTCCAGAACTTTTTTACTCTTCTTTTTTGTTCTTCAATTATTACTGGTGGCACGTTTTCCAATTGCTTAATCCTTAAATCATTAGGATCTACTGGTGGGTCTATATCTAAAGGAGTCTCAGGTATATCTGACCATTTAGGTAAATTGCCCGGATTCGAACCTTCTTCATCAGATTGCCAACAATTTATATTCATATCGTTAATTTAAGATTAGAATGTCAATGTATAACATTTTAACAAACTTGTCAAGAGTGTGTATAGGTCCAATACATCGAGGAGGGTCTGTTAAGATTTGATTGTACAAAATTTTGGTCATAAAAAGCTAGTGGATTTTGATATTTCAGTGAGGCAT
>JAUVDZ010000075.1 GCA_030595015.1 Candidatus Peregrinibacteria bacterium
CTGCCATTTGTTCAGCATAAATTCTGTCTCTTTCCCAAACATTGAAGTCGTGCACTATTTGTAAGTTTTCATAATCTTTTGCTAAAACCTTGAGAGCTTCATCCTGAATAGCTAATTCTTTAGTTATTTCTTCTAATCTTTCTTCGATTTTTTTAATTTCTTCTTTTGAAGTGTGTGATTTTGATGGAAGTTCTACTTCACTAACTTTGTGAGCCATCATTAATTCACGTATTTCTTTTACTAAATCTTTTCCAAAAGTAAGTACAATATAAGCGTCACGGTCAGTTTCATTAACAATTTCTAAGTTCACTAGATTTGAAACAGCTTCATAACCTTTTGTGAATTCTTCTAAATCCTTTTTATTAATAGTAGCTAATAAAGTGTGAGTGTTTATTGTTTCACCAACGTTATCAAGTTTTATTTCTAAAGCTGCCCAGGCCACTAATTCTCCTTTAGTTTGAATAAGAGAAGTTTGTTCGTTTCTTAAACCAACTTGTACTTCTTCAATTTCTCTACATTTATTTACGATTTTATCAAAATCAAATTCTTTAGATTTTTCTTTAACTTTATCAATTTTCATTGTAACAGGCCCTTGTAGCAATGATCGTTTTTTTGCAAAAGGATCCACTAACTTAAGAGCGAATTCGATATTAGCGATATTTAGTTCTGCAGCCTGTGCTGCTTCCAGTTTTACCTGATCCAATTTCGCTTCGCTCCCTCCGGTCGCTCCAGGGATCTCGCTTTGCTCGATTTGTTCATCAATAATCTCAGTCAATTCTAATGCTCCCAGTCTTTGCATTGTATCAAGCAAATTTTGCTTGTGAGCGGTCAGTCCAACAAATTTGATTTTTTGCATTGCTATTACAGCCATTCTTTTTAAGCGCGTTAAATGTTTTAGTGTAGGTGTTTTTCGAAAGTTTGTACTACAAACTTTATTACTTCATCTTTTTTAGATGTCGCAGAGCCAATAAGCGAAGATCGGGTTTGATCCTCATTCTCAGTAATCTTTTTGAATTCTGCCATTGCGTCTTGTTTTGCTTTTGCCAGTGATTCTTGCCCTTTGGTTCTTAGGACTACTTTTCTTTCTTCAAGATCTTTTTCTTTTTTTATTCGATGCTCATCGAGAGCAGTATGATTTCTTGTCGTAGTTTCTTCGAGTTTTTGGCTTGATTTAGCCTCTTCTTCTTTAATTTGTTGTACAGGATCATTAGTCATATCTAAATAGGTGAATTGTAAGGTTGGATTTAACGTCCAAACGATATTAGTAATACCCCAAAAAAATGTCAATACTGAAAAGAAGTTATTTAGCAAGAAGGCTTAAAAGGGCTTGACAAAATGTATCGAAACTGTTAAAAATGATACTCTGTAACTAACAAAATATATTTATGTTATCTGACTACCCTGAGCAGAAAGGTCCTGAAATTCCAAGAGATCAATTAGAATTGGTTGAATTTATGCAAAACCTTGCGAAGCTTGAAGGGATGACCCATCCAGGCACTCTTGCTCAACAAGCAAAGGAAGATTACGCAGATTTATATGAATCTGAATATTTAACTGAAATGGATGATGATAAATTTGATTTATTCTATGGAACAGCCTCTATTTTAAGAGATCAAATTCTTGAAAAAGTTAGTGATCCAAATCCTCATCAATGGCCAATTAGTTACTATGAAGACACAATGGCGCTTATTAGAATGTCTGATGTTTTAGATTATGGCGCAGAAGGGGATTATTTAGCAGATTGTGTTTTAACAATTGCAAAAAATATTATTAAATATTTTGAATTAAATCCAGCACCAAAAGTTAATGCAGATTTGATGATTCTTGAAGGTACAGCCAGATTGGTTGATGCTTTTTATGAAAAAAGAGTAGATAGTACTGAAGCAATTGATTGTGTAGCAATGTTAGATTTATTAACTGCAGTTAAAAAGCAGGGAGTTGGGTTTGCAATGGAGCCTATTCAAGAGGTTGATGAAGTGTTGGCAGCTCGCTTCGAAGTCCAGGGTTTATATGAAGGAGCACTTGAAGATGCTGAATCTGCAAGGGATTATCGTATAGATACAATGACTCGTAAAGATTTAGAGTTAGGAGGAGTTGAACTTTTACATGGAGTCTGGATGAAAATTGCATCAAACTATGCAGGTTGGCTTTATCGCGTTGATTTAAAAGAAGGCGCTCAAGAGCTTGCAGAGAGGATTTTGAAGATTGATGCCACTTCTCCGGTTGCTTTGGATGTTAAAGTTAATTGCATGCTTGATCTTGATAAAGATTCTACTGAAGAAGATTATAGATTAGCAGAAATGGAATTAAATGATCTTTTAGAAATGCTACCAAAACAACTTGAATATTTATATACAATTGGAAGAATTAAAGTAAGAGTAGGAGACTTTGAAGGCTTGGGTGAAGTAATCCAAAGGCTTCAAGTTGCTGATCCAAAAGACAACATGAGATATGTTAAAAAACTTATTGATGAATTAGAAAGCGGACATTATTCAGCATTCCCACTTAAACCTGCTGTACATTAACACCCTCAGGTAGCGAATTAAGGAACATTTCACCATAATTTTTATTGAGGACTCGTGAATCTAATACAATCACGCGTCCTTTATCTTTTGCAGACCTTATCAGACGTCCGAATCCCTGCTTAAACCTTAGAATCGCTCTTGGAACCTGATAATCAAAGAAAGGATTATCAAACAATTCACCCCGTGCACTGTGAACAGGATCATTCGGCGGATCAAAAGGTAATTTTTGAATAATAACTGTGTTTAAGGCCTCACCCTTGATATCAATACCTTCCCAAAAGCTGTTCGTGCCAAAGATTATTGAGTTTTCCGGATTTTTTTTAAAAAGTTCAATGATTTTGTTACGACCTCCACTCATGTTTTGTGCCAAAATTGAAATCCCATGACTCTTAAGTTCAGGAGTAAGTTTTAGGAAAGTCGCCTCAATAGCTTTTTTTGCAGTAAATAAAACCAGCATTCTTCCCCCATTTTCAATTGCTTCACGTTTAATGATTTCGCTTGTTTCTTCAAAATAACCAGGGGTATTAGGTGCTTTCAAATCTTTATAAATAATAACTTCAACCTGTTCATCATATTTAAAATGCGACGGCATAATCACATCTTCAAAATCATCATCAAGGCCTAACTGGTATTTAATATAATCAAATTTATGATCAACGCTCAGGGTTGCCGAGGTCATAACAATACTGTCTTTATCGTGCAAAAGAGTGCCGCGTAAATGTTCACGAACCTGCACCGGAGCGCACTGAATGCCAAGGGTTTTGTCATATTTCGTAAATACCCAGCAAACACTTTTACCAAAGTCACTGACTCCTTTTTCTAAAATTACAAAGCTTAGTTTTCGCATAAGTTCGGCAACGCCTTCCATTTCATATTGAATATATGCTGCAAAATCTTCATCATCAATTGATTCTGCAAAGGCATGAAGATCTTTAAAGACCTGTTCTCCTTTTAATGTTGTATTTTGAGTTGCGTCGCTTAAACGTTCCCACTCGATCGATTCATACATGTATTCGTTTAATGTGAGTTGTTGAATAAAAGATGCATATTGAATAAATTTTTGGTAAAACATCCCAAGAATTCCAAATAAAATATCAACTTTGCTTTCAAGTTCTTCTAATTCACCAACAAGCTCAGGTTCACGTTTTAATAGATCTTTCAAATTTTTAATAGGATTTGTAATTAATTCATTTGTAATCGTTATAGTTAAGGCACTCGTAGCCTCGTTTTCTAAATGGTGGGCCTCATCAACAATCAAATGACGATATTCAGGAAGAATTTGAGTTGGACCAATTGTGTCATTTAGAAGCAACGAATGATTTGTGATAATTACATCCGCTTTTGCGGCCTTTTCACGCGCTTTACTTAAATAACACTTATGTGAAAATTTGGCATCATTATGCGGACATTTAATGCCATCACAACAAATATCCAGCCAGTTAAAATATTCACGACCCTGCAAACTAAGCTCTTCTTTATCTCCGGTTTTAGTGTGATTCTTCCAAAGCAAAACTTTAATAAGCATTGAAACTTCAGCATCATAAAAGAATGATTTTTGCATGAATTGCAAGAGGCGCTCACCTGAAAGATAATTGTTGCGACCTTTTAAAACCGCACATTTAAATCCTTCTTTAATCAGATTATGTGCCAGGGGAATATCTTTATTAAAAAGCTGATCCTGTAAATTTTTTGTATGAGTCGCAATTACAACTTTTGTTTCTTCACTTCGTGCTTTATAAATCGCTGGTAAAAGGTATGCAAGCGATTTCCCGGTTCCTGTGCCTGCCTCGATTATCAGGTTCTTTTTTTCACTGAATGCCTCGATGATCTTTTCAGTCATTTTTATTTGAGGTTCGCGCTTTTCATAATCCGGGATCGAATTATTTTCTTCATATAATTTCAGGATTTCATCTTTGTCCCAATTTAAATGGCCAGTTGGCTGTTCGTCGCCATTTCCAGCGGATTTTGATGGCTCAACATTTGAATTTATATTGAGAAAAACATCTTTAAGCCCCCAATTACTTTTGCTAACGATTTCTTTAATACGCGCTAAAGTGTGTTTGTCGATTTGCGAAATTTCAGCTACGCAAAGGTTAAAAAGTTCAGAAGTTGCAATAGCGTCATCTTGAGCCCTGTGCTTTTTCTTATGCTGAATTTCAAATTCCTCAGTAAGCATATCAAGGCTATAAGTCGGAAGCCCAGGTTTAATAATTTGAGTCAGCGGCAATGTATCAAGCCGTTGATTGTTGAGAATAAAGCCTTTTTCTATAAGGAAATCCAGATCAAAATTAATATTATGGCCAACAATCGGAAGATCTCCAAGGAATTCATAAAGATCATCAGCAATGTCCTGTAGGTTCGGAGCGCCTTCGAGGTCTTTGTTCGTTATGCTCGTAATATGAGTCACAAGTTCAGGAATCTCTCCATCATAATGAATGAAAGTCTGATAACGATCGTGAATTTTATGTTCATCAAATTTTACAGCTCCGATTTCAATTATATCGTTGCGTTCTTTACTAAGGCCGGTTGTTTCGATGTCGAGTGAAATGTACATAGAGATATAATATAGGTGAAATGTAGCTTTTTTTCCAGAGCAAAAAAGGGTGTCCACAATGCTCGCTTCATTATGGACGCCGGGTTGCCTAGAAAGGCCAGTAGTGGATAATTATCATGACCATACTAGTAAGAAAGAAGACAAAGATGCAGAGAATCGCTCCTTTTGCATAATTGGACGGTATTTTCTTATTCTCATAATTAAGTGCAAACATTGCAAGTCCAACAAATCCAATTATGCAAACTATCAGTATTCCCGCACAGATGTGGTCGAATATCTCCATTACGATCTCCTTTCTGCGAGTTGGTTGGTCTGAGGGACTAATACCTGCCAATTAGGCGATATTAACCCCCAGATTACAATTATTACACCTGTTGGTAGAATATGTCAACAATATTTATGTTTTGGTTGAAGATTGAATTGATTTGCGGGGTGAGTACTTGCGCATCATTTATCTTGAAAAGTCCAGTTAATATGCGGTGCGGAGGTTATAATGATTGTGGATTTTTAACTTGACTGGAATTGGCGATTTTGAGATTGGGGGTTGGTTTGGCGTTAGAAAGATTTAGCGGTTGTTCGATGAAATTAGTTTTATGTTGTGTTGGATTTTTGTGCTTGATGGCAATTCTGAAAGCGTGGGAGGGTGTTTGAAATCTATATCGACCTGACGGCCAACAAAATGTTGTATAGCTGCTTATTTAAACCATTTAATCTTGTTTTGGTTGAGGATTCTTGATATCATTTTAGGTCCTTAACCAATAGGAATATGGAATTTGAAATTATGGAAAATCCTGAACTTCACGGATGGTGCAAAAGTTCAGGTGCTCAAAGTTTAGATGGTCGCAAGAAATTTATTGCGGCTCTGCCTGAAGTTTTTCGCAGACATATGTATAAGGAATATAATTGTGGGTCGATATATGAATATG
>JAUVDZ010000081.1 GCA_030595015.1 Candidatus Peregrinibacteria bacterium
TGTTTTTTTTGTGTCAAATACTTCCCCAGTTAAATCTTCATATAATTTATCAGGAAATCTCGAAGGTCTGATTGGGGCAAGGTTAAAAATCGCTGCAATTGCTTCAGGATCGTTTTCTTTACCAGATTTTGGAACATAATACGGTTCGATTCCTAATACTTGTTGAAAAGTTAATAAATTTCTAGGTAAAGCTTTAATCCTTTCTTCATCATCAGTTCTTTCAATTAGATCTGACATCCCTGGTTCTACATTCAATCTAGCTTGCTGAACGTCTTTAAATAACTCTTCTTCTTCAAGTAGGTTTGTTTTAATTTCTACTGTTTGCTGTGTTTCTGCAACTTCTGGTCGTGTTGCGTCTGTATCAGCCGCTACTGCTTTGGTAGCTATTGCTTGAGCAACTTCCTTAGCGATTGCTTCTCCAAGTTTTTTATCAGTCATCTTTAGAAAGGTTATCTAATTTATCATTTGCTTTTAAAACTCGATTAAGAGCCTATCATAAGTGTTTTTTTAATTGGAACACCAGCTGGCGGCTCCTCATCTGTAAGGTCAATCAATGGTTTGTGTTTAAATTCGCTCATAATATTAGCTTTAAAAACAGGGAGTAAATATACTAGATACAGTTTAATTGTCAATATTTCCCAGGGAGGTTGGATTTTTTGACTTGACGATTTTTTGCAATTTTGAGATTTGGGGTTGGTTTGGCGTTAGATGGATTTTTGCGCAAGTTGATGAACTTAGTTATATTTTTTTGATATTTTTTTTAGATATGGCTGTTTTGTGGACGTGGGATGACCACTAGATTCGTGACGACGGCACCTACTCGCAAAATGTTGTACAGTCGCTTATTTGAGCCATTTAATCTTGTTTTGATTGAGGTTTTTTGATATCATTTTAGGTCCTTAACCAATCAAAATATGGATGATAAAAAACTATGGAATCTTGGATTGTCATATGGAAAAAATGCCAGAACCTGGACCAAAAAATTTGTTGCTTTGCTTCCTGATATTGCGAAACGTGGGCTCCATAAAAAACATGGATTTCAATCAATTTACGAATATGCTGCAAAAGTCGGAGGAATTGGAAGACGAACAGTTGAATGTGTTTTCCAGATTCAAAAACATATTGAAGATAAGCCTGCATTAAAAGAAATGTTGCCGAAAGTCGGAGTTAACAAAATTAGAGTGATCGCAACCATGGCAACAAAAGAAAATCAAAAAGAGTTGGCAAAAAAAGTTCAAACAATGAGCAAACCCGCTCTTGAATTATATGCACGAGAACAAAAGGCTCCAAAAATGGAAATCCCTCCCGGGAGGGATTTTAAAACTCTAAGTTTTCAGATTGAACCAGAGGTTGAATTGGAGTTGCGAAAATTAAAAGAAAAAGGCGAAACTTTTAACGATGTTATGAAAAAACTTCTTGCAATGGTTCCAAAAGAGAAAGAGGTGAAACCACGCAAAGTTCGTGAGTCAAAATCGCGTCCAGCTCCTGCCCAAAAACGACGTGAAGCCTTAGCGAAAACCAGTGGCAAATGCGCGATTGATGGCTGCAATCAACCTGCGACCGAAATTCATCATCCGAAATCTTGGGCGAAACATAAATCACACGACGACTTGCAACCGCTGTGCAAAGACCATCACGAGCTCGAACATCAATCCGACTCAACAATCGATCAAAAATTTAGACAGCATAAGATGAAATTTTCATAAAAGTGCGCACATACAACAATTGTGTTAAAATTGCGCAAAACAACTAACCAAAAATCAATGTCTCTTAAAGAACAAATTCAAAACGATTTAACACAGGCTATGAAAGCGCAAGAAGAAGTTAAACTAAGCACCTTACGTATGCTTAAAGCTGAAATAATGAAGTATGAGGTTTCAGGAGCAGACAAAGAAGCAACTGATGAAATTGTGACTTCACTAATTCAAAAACAAGTTAAACAACGAAAAGATTCAGAAGAACAATTCAGAAAAGGCGACAGAGTAGAAATGGCTGACAAAGAAGCTGAAGAAGCAAAAATCCTTCAGGCATATTTACCTGAACAAATGGGAGAAGATGAAATTCGCACTATTGTGAAAGAAGGAATAGCATCAAGCGGTGCTGCAAGTAAGGCAGATATGGGGAAAGTTATGGGTGCAATTATGCCTAAATTAAAAGGAAAAGCTGATGGGAAATTAGTGAATCAAATAGTGATGGAATTGTTGCAATAACACTTCGTCGTACTAAATCATCCGTTTCGCTTTGCTCAAACGCATGCTTAAGCAAAAAAGCCCCTATCTGGAAGATAGAGGCTTTTAAATAATTTTGTTTTATCCAAAGATTAATGTTTGTATACTATATTCTAGTAGTATCTGCATTAACAGATTCTGTCTAACTAGATGTTGTATTATCTGAATCAGTATTAATCTCAATAGGTGTTATAGTAATACTATTATCTGAATCAGTATTCGTCAGTGTAGAGTCATTTTGATCTAACGAAGATCCACTTGTATCACCAGTAGTAGTCATAGGTGCAAGAGTATTTGAACATTGATTAATATCCCATTCTAAACAATCATTACTACAACCCAACGTACCTGCATTGAACTCAGAACCTTCTACATAAGTTGAACAAGATTTTAAAAGTAAATCTCTACCATCACATTTTTCTACACCTTCTTGTTTGTTATTTCCACAGTTATATTCTCCTGTAAGTAATGTTGGAACAGGTTCGTTTAATTTTGTAGAAGTCTCCGATTTAGGTTCAGATTGACCACCTACAATTATCACTTGAGCCTGACATCCTTTTAACGCATTGCCATCATTATCATAACCAGTAACTGTAATCACAACACTTTCTCCTGATCGTGGACCACCATCAAGTTGTACAAAAGTATTCTCAGATTCAGCTGTAACTTCTCCATCAAATCTTAAATTATGATCACCGGCAGCTGCAACAAACTTAAACATCCCAACGTCATCCATTCCATTTGCTGTAACTTCTAATTTATCTCCATCTTTTGAAGAATAATCTTTAGCTATTTTAAATGATGAACGTCCAGGATTGCTAACTTTAAGCTCAGTACAGTTATTAGCTACAGCAACAGAAATATCTTCTGTAGCTACCTCCATAGAAGCTGCTCTTTCAAATCCTTTTTCAAAATATATCCACGCTATATTATAATTATTTTTCAATTCAGATGCTGGTTCGAACATATTATCATCTGATAACACAAAAATATGTTTAATATTTTCATTCTTAAATGAACCATTATCTTTTATTGGTAATAAAACCCAACCTTCATGATTGTTGTATTCTTTAACAAAATCTTTTTTTGGAACATTTTGTGCATTTTTAATAAGATTTGAATTATATTCAAATTCTTTACTTGTAATAATTGCAAATGCCATTCCTTCAGATATTGTAAACTCAGCAGGTTTCGTGATTTCTTGTGTATTTACGTAAGGTCCTTTTGGATACATCCAGAAATTAGATTTATCATTTGGCCCGTCTTTTCCAAACATTGTAACTAATACGTTTGTATCTTCAGAGAACTTACCTTGTTGAATTATTTGATCAACAGTTAAGTCTTCTTCAGCATAAAAATACTGCACTCCTTTGTCTGATTTTTTAAATTTTGCACCAGCAGGAGCTATATATTCTGCAACATCCTTTGCATCGATTTTTAATGATCCATAACTGGTATCAATCGATTTCCCCTGAAACCCTGCACCTCCAAGTTCAAGTGTTGGTGGAGTTTCTGAAGTTTCTAATCCAGGCATACCCATAAAGTACCAACCTGCACCCGAACCAACTACAACAAGTGCAGCAAGTCCTATAAGGATTTTTGCAAGGCCACCCTTCTTTTTTGGTGGTTGCACCTCTGGCGTTGCAACTGGCTGCGGTGCAGCTGGCTGTTGTACCTGAGGATTTTGTGTGTTTGTTTCCATTTTGTTTTTGTTAAAAATTTATTTAATAATAATTGACTGTGGTTTTGGATCAGGAGTTTCACTAATAATACCCTGATTAACAATGTTTTTACCTGTTTTTTCTCCAGTTAAATCTGCAAAGGCAAAATGCATAATTATTTCTGATTCAATTTCAGCTAAATCAGCTCTAACATCTAAACTTACCAGATCTTCAACAATTAATGGTTTAGCTCCAAAACTTAAACTTAGAGTTAAATCATCAAGCCAAATCCATTCAACTTCTTCGTATAAATCGCCATCTACAAATAAATTTAATTTTTCAAAATCTTCTTTTCCGCCTGATTCAAATACAAAGTTTAAACTATTAACATCAATAGGCTCATAAGTTGATCGTAGATTAAATTCACCGATACTTACACCTTTTGCTCCTGCTTTAACCTCTTTTTCTTCGAATGCATTTAAATATTCAACAGTAAAAGCACCTGACATAACATCTTCAACGATGACTGCCTGAGGCCTTGTAAATAAAGACCCAATCAAATATTGAGTAGGAGCATTTAAAAAGACATAAAAAAGACCCACAATCATAACTGCAATTAATGCAATATTGAGTACAATACTTAAATCCACTTTTTTATTTATTTTTGAGTTTTCCACACCTATATTATACTGCATTTGCACCTTTTTGTGAAGACCTTGCTTAAAATTGGGTGCATGTGTAAATTTATATAGTTATTAATAAACTAATTATGATAGTTCCAATTGATCAAATAAAAGACTACGTTGGTAAAGAAGTTACTGTGCGTGGATGGATGTATAACAAGCGTGGAAGCGGCAAACTTCACTTCTTGCAGCTACGTGATGGTTCGGGGATGATTCAGGGTATTGTTTTTAAGGATAGTGTTAGCGAAGATGTTTTTGCAAAAGGAGATGAATTAACAATGGAATCAGCTTTGTCGTGCACTGGTGAGGTTACTGCTCATCCTAAACACGACGATGTTTTTGAACTTCAGGTAAAAGATATTGAGATACATCACTTAAATAAAGAGGAATATCCAATCTCAAAAAAAGAACACGGGCCAGACTTCCTGCTCAACAATCGCCACTTATGGCTTAGATCAGGCAAACAATGGGCTATTCAAAAAGTAAGAAACACAATTATTAATGCAACTTTCGAATATTTGAATGATAACGGTTATATTAAAATTGATTCTCCGATATTAACTCCAAATGCCTGCGAAGGGACAACTGAGTTATTTGAAATGGATTATTTTGATGAAGGGAAGGCTTATTTAAGTCAATCTGGGCAGTTGTATATTGAGGCTGCAATCTATTCTGTTGGAAAATGTTTTGATTTTGGACCTGTTTTCAGAGCAGAAAAATCTAAAACCAGACGTCATTTAACTGAATTCTGGATGATGGATGTAGAAACTGCTTTTGTAGAACATGACGAGAACATGGATATTCAGGAAGGATTAGTTCTTCATATTATCAAAAAAGTGCTTGAACTAAATAAAAAAGAATTAAAAGTGCTTGAAAGAGATATTGAACCTCTTGAAAAAATTAAAGCTCCATTTATAAGAAAAACTCATGCAGAAGTGGTTAAAGAACTTCAGGAAATGGGCTCAGACATCAAAGATAATCATGATTTAGGTGCAG
>JAUVDZ010000025.1 GCA_030595015.1 Candidatus Peregrinibacteria bacterium
TTTAGCTTTATTTACAAGGCAATTTTCCATAACAAGTATATCCATGTCAGTTCTTAAAAAGCATTTAAGTGCATCTTCTGGAGTGCAAACTATTGGCTCTCCTCTAACATTAAATGAAGTATTTATAATCACTCCAGTGCCTGTTTTTTCTTTAAATTTGCTAATTAATTTGTGATATCTTGGATTTTGATTCGTATTTACACTTTGAATTCTTGCTGAGTTATCAACATGAGTAATCGCAGGCAGATTGTCTTTTTTAACCTGAGCAACTAAAAGCATATAAGGAGTAGCAGTTTCTAAATCAAAGTTTTCAGCCAAGTCTTCTTCAATTACAGTTGGGGCAAAAGGTCTAAAACTTTCTCTGAACTTAATTTTCAAATTTACTCTTTTCCAGTTTTCCTTATTTCTTGCATCTGCAACAATCGAGCGATTTCCTAAAGCCCGAGGCCCGTACTCCATTCGTCCCTGATACCAACCTATAACTTTTTGATTGCCAATATGATCAGCAACTGTTTCGTATAAATTATCTCCTTCTAGTTTTTCAAATTTAACATTATGTTCCAGTAAGAGTTTTTCAACTTCTTCATTTGAATATCCCGGCCCTAGATAAATATTTGCCATTTGATAATTTCTAGGATTCTCAAGAATCATGTGATGAGCAAAAAGTGCAGCACCAAGCGCACCTCCGGCATCTCCTGAAGCTGGTTGAATAAAGATATTTTTAAAGTTCGATTCTCTTAGAATACGACCGTTTGCCACGCAATTTAGTGCAACTCCACCAGCTAAACATAAATTTTCTTCACCAGTTTCTTTTTGAATATGATTTACAATTTTTAGCATTATTTCTTCTAAAACAACCTGTACACTTTTTGCTATATCGAATTCTCTTTGAGTAATCTTTGTTTCTGGTTTTCTTGGTGGTTGTCCAAATAATTTATGAAAATGACGATTAGTCATTTTTAAGCCATAAGAATATTTAAAGTACTTCATATTTAATGCAAAGCTTCCATCTTCTTTTATATCAATCAATTTACGAACTTCTTCTGTGTATTTTGGCTCACCATAAGGCGAAAGTCCCATAACTTTGTATTCTCCGCTATTAACCTTAAATCCTAAATAATAAGTGAAAGCTGAATATAAAAGTCCAAGTGAATGCGGGAAGTGGATTTCTTTATCGATTTGGATATTATTTCCTTTTGCAACTCCGTATGTAAGAGTTGCCCATTCTCCAACTCCATCTGCAGTTAAGAATGCACAGTTTTCAAATGGAGAAGAATAAACCGAACTAGCAGCATGCGATTCATGATGATCCATATAGAAAACATCTCCTTTATAATCGAGCTCTTTTCTAATAATTGAAGGAATCCAAAGCTTTTTTTTAATCCAAACCTTCATTGCCTTTAGAAAAGACAAATAACCAAGTGGCCAGGTATCAATATAAGTAATAAGAAGTCTTTCAAATTTAACAAAAGGTTTCTCGTAATATGCCACATGATCAATTTGATCTTTTGTGATTCCGGCTTCTTTTAAACAATATTCAACTGCAAGTTTAGGAAAATCTTCATCATGTTTTTTTCGGGTAAACCTTTCTTCCTGAGCTGCAGCAATTACTTCACCATTTTTAAGCAATGCAGCTGCAGAGTCGTGGTAAAAACAAGAAATTCCTAAAATGTAAGTGTCTTTGTGCATTAAAATGGATATTTATAATTGTGAATATCTCTACCTTGTTTGTGATTGATCCAATAACTTGATGGATGTTTTTTAAAAACTTGAATAAGTTTTTTTGGAAGACCAACTATGATTGCGTAGATTCCAACTAAAACAAAATAAAAAATGCTTAGCAAAATAGTAGTGTTGATTATCCCTAAAACATGGGCAAATTTCATCCAACCTTTTTTAAATCCTTTCCAACAGACGCGCCATAGCGAGTCTTTAGCGAGCGAAGACTTATCGCGAGCTTGAGTATGAGATCGCTTGTCGATCGAATTCCTATTTTTAATTAGTACGTTTTTCATGAATTAATAAAAATGAAAGCAGCCACATTATACCCGCAAATATAGAAGATCCAAGCATATTAAATTCGAGCCCTGATATTGATGCCTGAGCCATTGGATCACCAGTTGCAATTAATATAAGTGTAAATAGAGTTAAAACTCCAATTGTAAACAGAATTAAGCCCAAAATAACTTTTGTATAACGTTTCCAGTTCCATGTTTTTGGTAATCTGACACCCTCAATGTTATCAAGTTTTCTTAGGTGTGCGATTTTTTCTCTAACATTTAAATACATAGCTAGTACAAGCGGTATTACGAATATTGCGAATCCTGTCTCTGACATAAGGAGAATATCATATAAGCCATGGAAGAAAACCGCAAGCAATAAACCTCTAAACAGTAATTTCTTTTCTTTTTCTTTATTTTTTTCAAATCTGGCAAGTCCAATATAATAACCCATAAATGCTCCAAATAAAGCATGTGCAGGCACAGCTAATACTGCCCTAATTACAGCTACATAAATACCACCTTCAATCACGTAAAATAAGTTTTCTAATGCGGCAAAACCAAGTGAAGCTACAACCGCATAGATAATCCCATCATAATATTCATTAAAAGCCGGGTGTTGATATACTTTTCGCTTAACAACCCAATATTTTAATGCTTCTTCAACAAGTGCTGTGAAGACAAAAGCTACAATGATAAGCTTAATTATGGGCAGGTAAAAAATGTCTAACAAGTACGTATTCAATAAAACTTCAACACCTCCGACAATAAAAGTGACAAAAACTCCCCATAAAAAAATCTTAAATAAAAAGCTTCGTTTCTCTTTTTTCTTATCTAAATGATCAAAATACCAAAGCAAAAAGACAACAGGTGCTAAAGAAAGTATGATTAATGTGATTGTTCCAAGGTACATAAGTTGATATATTAAGTGGGTGAATAAACCAATTATAATTTATACAGACGGGAGTTCAAGAGGTAATCCAGGTCCGGGAGGATATGGCGCGATTATTCGGCATGATGGCAAAGAGGTTGTTTTGCGTGGAGGAGAGCCTGATACAACCAATAATAGAATGGAGATGAAAGCGATTCTTGAAGCTCTTAAATGGCTTGCGGATAATCCGGGAGATGCTGAAATCTATAGTGATTCAAGTCTTGTTTTAAATTCTATTACAAAAGGATGGAAAAGAAAGAAGAATATTGATATTTGGGAGGAAATTGATAAGGCGCTGGCGCAGATTGACACAAAGATTGAGTGGAATTGGGTAAAAGGGCATGCAAATAATGAGTATAATAATAAGGTAGATAAAATTGCTGTTGACGAAGCTATGAAATTTGATAAGATCGAACCTACGAAAAATTTAGGTGATGGATATTATTGTAAAAAATGTAATGCAAACCGCTCCGGGAGGTTAAGTTATAACGCAGAAGCAAACATGATTCGTGTAGATTGTGAGCATTGTGACAATTATATTATGTTCGCAGAGAGAACTCCTAAGAATTTAAGAGAAGCAAAAAACCGCATATTAGCGACAAAAAAGCAGATTGAAGCGATTAAACTTATCAAAGAAGACCAGGGAGAAAAGGCAAATGAAAAAGAGTTAAAAAAATTAACTAAAAAAGAAGCAAGTAATATTATTAATAGCGCTCAAACATTATGGGATTAACAGAAAACTCTTCAAGGCAGCCTGATTTGAATCAGGGAGAAGAATTGAATATTTATGATGGGGCCTCTTTAGAAAAACGTTTAAACATTATTGAAGAAGAATTGGAGGTAATAGGTCAAAATTTATTTAATGAACAGACTTGTAGAGAAGCGCAGCTTCAATTTGAACATAGAGTTATTTTATTGGGAATTTTTAGAAGATCCCGTTCACATGAAAGTATGGAAGAGATTTATGAAAAAGATCCATCTATCATCGAAATAAGAAGGTTTATATGCGATATTGCAAAAAAGCTTGAGGCACTTTCTGAAATAGCTTGGGCGAATAGAAATAGATGTGAAGTTCCCAGGCCTTAATTTTTTTCTTGAAATAAGTTATGCTGCAAAGTATACTCATTTTTGTTGAGAAACAATTTGCCGCGGTAGCTCAGTGGTAGAGCAGAGGATTGAAAATCCTCGTGTCGGTGGTTCAATTCCGCCCCGCGGCACCAAGACCGCAGCGCTTTGCGCGGAGGTCTGTGGGCCGGCCGTAAGCTGCGAAGCTTTTTTGAAGTGTCACAACATTTATGGGAAAGAGTACTTCATGGTATTATTTAATTACTACTCATACTTTGAGTTTGATTTTTGCCTTGTATATCTGCTAAATAACTTAGTTTATGAAGAACAATAATATAATAAGATTAGGAATTCTTTTTGCCATGGTAATGGTATTTTTAATTGGTAATACAACGTTGGCATATGAATCAACAACAAGCGATTCACAAGAAACAGTAATTAAGCAGGTTTTAATAGAAACCGGCGCTGAGTTTGGTTGGGACCTGGGCGATTGTTTTTATTCAGATCCTGCTTTTGAAGGCGCTTCAAGTGTTTACCATTGTCCGGAAGTATGGGGCCCACGGTTAATGTATGAATTTAAAGGAGATGACTTGGTAGGTATGGCGGGTGCAGCTTACGGATTGGATGTTCCAATACTTTATGGTGGCTGGGCAAACGAGTTTATGCCAATAAAAATTATGGCGCATCCTACAGAAGCAACAGCAAAGGCTGTGATAGATGAAAGTCTTGGGGCAGTTGGAAGTGTTGCTGGATTTAAAATAACTGATTTTCATAATTATACCGCTATTAGTAGCGATTCTTTTGGTAGTATGGAATGGCAGGCAGATCGTTTTTTCTTTACAGCATTGGGAGGAAATATAGGTGTTCCTACTGATGAGATAGCTGAAGCTTTATATGCGAATGCAGTGAAATATGGACTTATAGGTGATGGAGGAGAGGCAGTTTTAATTCCTACTCAAGACTCAGATGGAGATGGAGTTACAGATGACATAGATCAATGTCCTGGGACACCTGCTGGTGTTGCCGTGGATTCAAGCGGATGCCTTATTTCTGAAATAAATTTAACTATTTCTACAGATAAAAAAACTTATTCTCCAGAAGAGACTGTGATTATTCAAGGACGTATACAGGATACAAAAGGCGGATTAGATAGTGCTGTTGTGAATTTTAATGTGAGCAGTACAGATTATTCAGCAAAAGCTAAAGCAACTGCTGATTCAGCGGGAAATTACAGTCTTAAATTTCCAATTCCTATTGATGTTACCCAGGGAAAATTTACTCTTTTGGCCACAGTGTCTTCACCTGATCATCCAAGTGTTAGTAAAAGCATTAATTTTGTTGTTGGAGTGAATACCATGTTGTTAGAAAAAAATCCCACAACTGAAGAGCGATTCATTGGCGTTGCTGCAGATGGAGTTAGCACTCTTGGTGTTTCTATATCTTTGCCGGGATGTAGTGAGGGATGTAGTAACGTGTATATGGCTTTACCAGAGATTGGTAAACTTGAAGGGGATGCTATAGATGATTTTGGTATTATTAAATTGGATTCTACAGGTGCTGCTGAACTTACCTATCAGCCGCCAGCTTATCTTACAAAAGACCAACTTACCCGAAATATAAGCGTACATGAAATGGGGTCTAGGAGAGCATGGGCTGCTGAGCTTCCTTTAGTATTAACTTATACAGACGCCAATGAGCAGGAAGAAAAGATTGAAGCTGAAATTCTTGTTAGTCGTTCACCCGTAATGATGGTGCATGGTTTTCTTGGTGCTACATCTACATGGGGCAAGTTGTCTACTTATTTAAATGGAGAAAAAATTGATACTTTTTTAGGTGATTACGGAGTTACAAATCAATCTATTGAGGGTTTGGCAATGGTGTTAAGAACAGATATTCGAAAGGAAAAAATGGATTATGCTAATGCCAATATAAAGTTGATAAAAGTGGATATAGTAGCCCATAGTATGGGCGGGTTGATTTCCCGTTATTATTCCAATGGTCTCCCTGATTATCCAGGGAATGTGAGAAAATTGATAATGGTCGCAACCCCGAATCATGGTGTTTCCTGGTCTAAGAAAATTACTGGGAATATCGGAGCTTCTTGGTATCAGACACATGGTATTCCAGCAGAACAGCTTTATTCTGAAAGTTCGTTTATGAATGCGCTTAATAGTGGAGAGAAAACGGGTGCTCATCTTAATTCTGATATACAGTATGGCAATATATACGGATGGTCTGATGACTGGGTAGTCAGCGCAGCCTCAGCTTATCTGAATGGCGTGAGTAGTGTATCTTTGTCTGATGTGAAGCATTCACCAGATATTCCTGGAGTTCCTAGTGTAGCAATTACTGAATATTTGAAGGCATGGAACCAAGTAGAAAATTGGCTGAATAGTGACATTTATCGACCATCATTAAAAGGTTCCAGTGTTGAGATTTTTAAATATACAGGAGATGTTTATGTAAAAGATTATGGCCTTTCTTCTGCTGGACAAGAGTACAACCTAACAGAAGCGCAAACGAAGATTGATTCTTGGCAGAGCGTAAGAACTGATCAGGATTCAACAGCAATTATACATTTATCGATCGATGGTGTTCCCTGGGGAGTTATATTTTTGGACCCGAGTAGTGAAATATTCTTGGGGCATTTATCTCCTCAATTAGTTGAGGTTCGACTTTGGCAGGGAAGCGCTGCTTTTAGAACTAAAGAGGATAGTCATTTTACAGTCCCTATAAATATTAAGAGAGCTGAAAATGGAGAATGGTGGAAATATAGTCCTAAAGCTGTAGTTACTGGTCTGAATACAGAATTTGCTGTGACAGCAGGAGAGAACATCGAGGTTCATTCTCTTGAAGGAAAGCTTGTTGTGGAGACTCCTGATTCTACTGAAAAAGGTACTATTTTATCTACTAATGATTCTGTAGCTATCAATGGAGAGACAGTTGCTGCAATCGATCCTTTATCAAAAAATGATTTATGGTGGTTAGCTGAAGATGATGATTTCTTGAATTCTGCAGTGGTTAAGTTATTAGGAAATGAAGAGTTGTTAATGAGTATTGTTCAAAATATAAAAGACAATACAATAGCGTCTATTACTTTCATTATTGCTTTAGGCTCGTTGATATTCCTTCTATTTTTTGCCATTCTTAAATTTGCAAAAAAGAAAATTGTAACAGGAATATTAATGATTATATTAGGGATTATTTCGTTTTGTATATTTGGTGGAATTACATTATTTTTTGCCATTAATTTTGATGACTTGATTGCGATTATTACTAATGCACCCATAAACCGTTAAATCAAACCCTAATTTATGAAAAATCCGATTAAATATATAATACTGTTTTTGTTTCTTTTTTCCGGATGCAATTCTGGGAATTTAGATGAATGGCAGCATTTGGATGATTTTGTAAGTCAGCGAGTAATTGAATATAAACAGGATGATATAACTAAAAGGATTCATTTGTATAGATTGAATCCTGCAGATTTTGATATTACTATGGCAAATAGTGATCGGAAGCGCATATCTGACTGGGCAAAAAAGTTCGATGCATCGATTGTTATTAATGGAGCATATTTCAATGAAGACTATTCACCTTCCGGATATCTTAAAATTAATAATCAGCGAATTGGTGAGTTGATTTTTGATCAAAGCAAATCAGGATTGATACAGATAGATAATGGTGAGTTTACAATAAGAGATTTAGCAGTGAATCCATTACAAACTGGTGAAGAATTAGATTTTGGACTTCAGAGTTTTCCATTTTTAATAAAAAACAGTAAGGCTGCAATTAAGGAAGATTCAGGTAAAACTGCCAGAAGAACTGCACTTGGTATCGACAACGACGGCTTAGTTTATATCATTGTTGCTGACTTAGTTCATATTAGTCTTTATGATCTTATGAATAAATTATTAGATACAAAAATTGATTTCACTTATGTTTTGAATTTGGATGGGGGTCCGTCTTCTGGAATTTCAATGGATTTAGAAGGTTACGACAATACTAAAGATAGTGTTGTGAAAGTACCTAGTGTCATTTTATTTAAGAAAAGATTGTGATAAGGTTATACTTGATTTACTCGTAACACATTTCAAAATGGCTGACAAAAACTTTGGAGATAAGCTAGTTGGATCAATTGGCTGGCTTCTTGTAGGTATTATTCTTTTCTTAGGTTCATTCTGGCTTCTTCATAAATCAATTGTTCGAACTGACTACACTGATGTAGCTGATCGTGCAATTGTTGCAGAAGAATCTAAAGGTGATACTGAATTCGTTTATGTTACCGGTGAATTGAAATCTGATGAATTTTTAAGTGATGGGTTGTATTTGGATGAAGGAGAATATTTAGTTGTTAATCGTACTGTTGAAATGTTTGCATGGACTGAAACTATTGAAAAAGATGAAGATGATTTTAAATATTATAATTACGAAACAAAATGGGTTGAAGAAGTTCCTGAGAGTCGTGAATTTAATGAAGATAGATATCATGAAAATCCAATTAAGGCTGAGAAAAATTTCAAAGAAGAAGTTAATCATGCAACTGTTGGAGGTTATGAAGTAGATTTGAATAAATTAAGATTGCCTACACTTGAATCATTAAATTTAACTGATGAAAATGTTACTTTATATGAATATGAAGAACTTCAGTCAGACGAGAATTATGATTATATCTATGATGGATCAGGAACATTTGAAGAGCCTGAAGTGGGGGATATCAGAATTAAGTTTTCTATATTAAAACCAATGAATAAAGTTACGGTATTTGGGCGTCTTGATGGTAAGAATCTAGTTCCACATCATCAGGAGCAGGAAAAAGGTTTATACAGAGTATTTAGCGGTATATTTGATGATGCTAAGTCAGTTTTGGCTGGTGAATATAAAACAGCAGGAACAATGGGTGAAATTGGAGTTATGATTTTAATGTGGATTGGATTGATGCTTATTTTGAAACCTTTATCTGTTTCATTAGAATTGATTCCATTTTTAGGAAAATTTGGAAAAGGTGCATTAATATTAATTACTGCGATACTTGCTTTTGTTATTACAAAAATTGCTGCAACTATTTTGGTAGTGGTAAATAGCCTAGTAGGGCTTGGTGTGATTGCAGTTGTTGTAATCGGTTTTGGAGTATATTTTTATACTCGCAAACAACCGGAAGTGAAGCCTAAGAAATAATTCGTTTTTCTCTCCATTTAGAACGAGCAAAGTAGGCAAAACCTATGGCTGTTCCGAGTACATTAGCAATCGGATATGCCCAGTAAATTCCCTCTACTCCCAGTGGTGTGTATGTTGAGAGGCAATAAGCCGTACCAACCATTATAGTGGCAAAGATGATTGTGATATCCATTGCAAGGCGTGTATTGCCTGAACCTCTGAATGTTCCGATTAATCCCATGTGAAGACCAATGAACGGGAATCCAAATGCCATTATTTTTAGGAATTTTGCACTTTCTTTGATTAATTCTGTTTCACCAGGTACAAACGCTGCCACAATTGGTTCTGCAAATAGAAAAACAATTATGCCGATTGTGAGAAGTGAAAAGAAACCTAATTTAAAAGCTGTATAAGTTGTTTTTATAGCTCGATCAAATTTATTTGCACCAATATTTTGGCCAACCAATGTTGCTGTTCCAAAAGCGATTCCTAAAGCAGGGATTATTATAAATGAAAGAATTCTTCCACCCATTCCATATGATGCAATCGCAGTTGTTCCAAATATAGCTGCTAAGAACGTCATTATAACCATGCTGAATGATCGTGCTGACATTTCAATTGAAGTTGGAAGTCCAAGCTTTGCTAAAATTTTAAGTTCTTTAAAGTCCGGCTTTAATTGCTTGAGTTTGATTTGAATTCCTTTGTGTCCTTTAAATAAAATATAGAGTCCCATTATCGAGGCAAGACTTTCTGTTCCAATAGTTGCAACTGCTGCTCCTGCAACTCCAAAAGCAGGGATTGGGCCCCATCCTAAAATAAACAATGGATCTAATACAAAATTTAAAAATACAGTAAAAATAATTATATACATTGGCATTTTAACTTCGCCAACTCCTCGCATAACGGATTGGTATCCAAAAAATAGTGCAAAGAATGAAAACCCCATGAATGTTATTTGAAGATATTTCGTTGCTTCTATTGCAACAGCAGGTTCAGGTGACATCAATCCTATAAAAGTTTCAGAGAAAAGATAACCAATAACTGCTACACAAGTTGCTACAATAAATAACATAGATATTGTTTGAGCAGATGTGTAGTTGATTGATTTTTGATCTTTTTTGCCTTTAAATTGTGCAATTAAAATTGACCCGGCAGATGCCAGTCCAATGGTTAATGATCCTAAAAAGAATGAAATAGGGAAAGTTAAACTAACAGCAGCAACTGCTTCTGCGCCTAATCGGCCAACCCAAAAAGTATCAGTAAGTTGATAAACTGTACTGAAAATATTCGCAAATATAATTGGTAGCGAAAGTGTGATTAATGCCTTCAATATCGGTCCTTTCGTATAGTCTTTCATCAGAGACGAGTTAACGAGTCTCTAGCGAGCGAAAACTTATCGCGAGCCAAGCGTGAGCCCTTTGGGCGAACACATTATGAAAATATACATTAAAAAAGCTCCCAAAGCAATTGGCTAAGGGAGCTCTTTTTGATTATTTTATACTTCGAGATCTAACAGCATAATTACAACTGTTAATTTCGCAATTTCAGCTCTTAAAATATCGTTGATTGCTCTAAATGTTCCATCATCATAACCTTCAACAAGTCCCATATCAACTCCGTATGCAACATAAACTGCATACCAAATTGATTCTGAAACATCAGAGAAGCTAGTTGCAGAAGATAAATCATATCCTTCTAAATCAACACCTTTTGCAAGCAATAGAATTTTTAAAGCTTCAGCTCTGTTAACTGTATTCCCTGGTCTGAAGTTTCCATCATCATAACCAGCAACGATTCCAAGCTCAGCAGCTTTTGCTACATAAGGCGCATACCATTCTCCTACAGGAGTATCTAAGAATGGAGCTTCATCAACCGATGCAGCAACTTCAATTCCATTTGCAAGAAGAGCAATTTTAACGATTTCTGCTCTTGTTGTTCCTATTGCAACACCAAATGTTCCATCACCAGGACCACTCATGATTCCGGCATTGTAAAGTTTTGCAATATATTCTGCAGCCCAGTGAGTTGCATCATAGTCAGAGAAGTTATCAGAAACATCAGCAACTTCTTCTACAGGGAGATCTTCTTCAGTTACAGCTTCAGCGTCTACTGGTGTTTCCTCTGTAATTTCTTCTTCTGTTGGAATAACTGCTTCTTCATTTACAGCATCCCAAACATAACCTTCTTCTAATTCGCAGTAAACACTACAAC
>JAUVDZ010000098.1 GCA_030595015.1 Candidatus Peregrinibacteria bacterium
TTCCGCAAGCCATTGCTTCAACCGGAGTAATTCCGAAATCTTCTTCACCCGGGAAAATAAACCCACGACAATTTTCGTAATATTCAGCAGTTTCGCGATCAGACTTAAATCCTAAAAAAGAAATATTCGGTTTCGCAATACTTTCCAAATAATCCCTGTGTGGGCCATCTCCAATAATAATCAAATGCTTTTTAATTTTATTAAACAACTTAATTGCTAGATCGATTCGTTTATAAGAAGTCAAAGTTGAAACAATTAAAAAGAAATCTTCATATTTTTTATTCGGATAGAATCTTTTAATATCAACTGGTGGATAAATAACAGGAGCTTCAACTCTATAATATTTCATTAAACGATTTCTTACAGTTTTTGAATTCGCAATATATTCATCAGCACGATCAGAGGCAATTTTATCCCACATTCGCACTTTTTTAAGTAGATTTCCAACAATAAATTTCTTTAAAGGTCCAAAATTCTGCTCTTCAATATATTCGTGAGTCCAATCCCACGCATACCGCATAGGGGAGTGGCAATAACAGATATGCTTTGTGTCAGAATTAGTGATAATTCCATGTGTATAAGCACTGTTTGAACTAATCACAAGATCGAATTCTGAAAAATCCAATTTTTCAACATTGCGAGGCATCAAAGGAAACAAATATTTTTGTCGATTTTTGATAAAAGACGGATATTTTTGTAAATCAGAAGTTCGTATTCTTTCTTTTGGAAAAACATCACCAACTTTTTCTTCGTCATATAAAAGAGTATAAATTGGAGCATCCGGAAACATGTCAGCCAGAACTTTCAAAACGCGCTCAGCGCCTCCTAACTTCAATAAGAAATCATGTACTAATGCTATTTTTTTCATTTCCAGAAGTTGAGTAATTGTTTAAGTGTGCGTGTGTTTAACACGTCTTTTTTCTCAAGCCATCCACGTCTTGCCATATAAATTCCATACTTCATATACACATTTTGAGATGTATGATGAGAATCAGTTCCAATCACAATCTTAACATCTTTTTCTTTTGCGCGTCTTAAATAAACATCTTTCAAATCAAGTCTAAGTGGCTGTGCATTGAGCTCTAAAGCAACATTGTATTCTTTTGCAGCTTCAATGATTGCATCCATATCAACATCATAAGGGTCGCGTCGATTTATCAAACGACCAGTTGGATGCCCGATTATTTTAACATGAGGATTGCTCATTGCTTTAATAATTCGATCAGTCATTTTTGCCTGCGATGATTTAAAACCAGAGTGAACCGATGCAGGGAATATATCCATTTGAGCCAGAATTTCATCAGAGAAATCAAGACTTCCGTCACTCAAGATATCTACCTCACTGCCTTTTAAAATCGTAAAATCTTCATACTTTTCATTCAACTTGTCGATCTCTTTAAACTGTTTAAGCAAGCGCTTTGAGTCGAGTCCATTTGTAATTGTTGAAGTTTTCGAATGGTCTGTAATCGCTATATATTTGTATCCATTTTTATAAGCAGCTTCTACAACTGTTTCTAAATCCTGAGTTCCATCAGAAGCATTTGTGTGCATATGAAGATCACCTTTTATATTTTTTAATTCAATTGAATCAGGTAATTTGTTTTTTAATGCCGCTTCAATTTCTCCATCATTTTTTCTAAGTTCAGGGATAATAAATGGAAGACCAACTGCCTTAAATACTTCTTCTTCTGTTTTTCCTGCAACTTGCTTTTCACCTTTAAACACACCATATTCATTAACTTTTAGACCCTTCTTTTTTGCTCTATCGCGAATAGCGATGTTGTGAGATTTTGAACCGGTAAAGTAATGCAAAGCCGCACCGTAACTTTTAAGTTCAATCACTCTAAGGTCAATCTGGATTCCGGTATTAAGAATAACACTCGATTTAGTTTTTCCTTGTGCCAAAACATTTTCAACATGAGCATATTTAACAAAATGAGTCATTATTTCAGGAGCATCTTTTGCAGAAGCGCCAATTAAAATATCAACATCACCAACAGTTTCTTTTCTTCTTCGCAACGAGCCTCCGTATTCGATTTTTTTAATTTTTCTGTTAAATTTCATATGATTAATAATCTGCTCGGCTTCTTCTAGTGCAAAAGGCATTAAAGTACGTTCTGCAAATCTCTTTTTGTCATCGATTGCTTTTAAAATTCCAAACTCCGTCTTCTCTCCCATTCCAGGTAAAATATGGATTTTCCCGTTTCTGCAGGCTTTTTCAAGCTGACTTAAAGTTGTAAGACCTAAGGTTATATAAAACATTTTAACTTTCTTCGGACCAACTCCTCTGAGATCAAGCATTTCTAAAACCCCAGCAGGAATCTGTTTTAAAAGCCTATTTAGCATGTCGCATTTTCCGGTTTCTATAATTTCAACAATCTTCAAATAAAGATCATTCCCAATCCCACGAATTTCAAGAATCTTTTTTGGATCTTTTTCGTAAGTTTTTTCAAGATCAGTTGGAAGAGTTTGAACAATCTGTGCAGCCCTATGATAAGCGAGTATCTTAAATCTGTTCTCGTTCTGAATTTCGAGAATATCACCAATCTGCTGAAAGATGTCACTGACTAAGTTGTTGACCATGTAGTAAGAATATAAGAAATGAGCGTGATTGGCAATTTGTATGTGTGCACTTTCATGAAAATTGTAATTTATATTGCCTGAATTTTTGATCGATTGTTGAATCGGATTGATGCTCGAGTTCATGATGATCTTTGCACAGCGGTTGCAATTCGTCGTGGCTGCGATATTTCGCCCATGGTTTTTTATGATGGATTTCGGCTGCCGGTCGATTGCAACCTTCGATTTCACATTTACCTTCTAGTTCGCGCCTTTTGGCAGTTGCAAGATGCCGTTTATTTGGATTTGATGGTTTAGGATTTTTTTGAGGCCGCGTTTCAGGAAGCTCAACCAACTTACTAAAAACTTCGTTCCACGTTGCACCTTTTCTCATCTTACTTTTTATGATTTTTAGTTTAAGGATGATTTTTGGATCGAGTTTTGTAGTAAAGTTTTCAAAATTATTGTCAAATCCATCATCTTGTTGTGGGATAGGTAATCCCATCCCGGGATGACTTTCTCTAATATCTTTTACGTATGTTTCTAATGCGGATTTTGTCATAGTCGTGGCTTTATCTGCCCATTCCTGATCTGTTTCTTTTGTTGCTGCACTAGCTGCAATTCGAACCTTATGAATTCCCACTTCTGCAATCTTACTTTTAAGTTCCGGCATTTCTTCTAATCGTTTCTCTACTCTTATTACTTCTAAAACAACATTTTTACTAACTCCACCCAACTTAGCAGCAAATTCAAAGATCGAACCAAAGCCTTTTTTTCGATATAATTCTCGCCGATATACTTCAGGCAATAGTGAAACAAACTTATTTTTCCATTTTCGAGCTTCGCGACCATATTGTTGGCAAAGCCCAAACAGTTCTTTATCTGTCATATTTATTTGATTAATTTATAGCACTATTATAACAAAATCGACAACAAAAAACCATTGACTATTGGCTAACACATGCCAGAATCTGCATATTGCAACAGGCTTTTAAAAATAGTCAATTCAAGTTAAAAAATTGCCCGCCCATCATTAGGTACGCGAGTAAATTCTTACATTATTTCGAAAGCAAAACAGCAATCGTTTTATTTATACAATCCGACCATTTAAATTTCTCAATTTGTGTACGTTGACCGGCAAAATCTGGTGGGTTTAAAACTAATCGTTCCAAACCTTCTTCAATTGATTCAATTGTATGAGGATTAACATAAATACAACTATCACCGGCAACTTCAGGAATCGAAGCCGTTTTTGAAGTTACAACCGGCTTGCCATAGGCATAAGCTTCTAAAATAGGGAATCCAAATCCTTCATAAAGACTCGGAAATACAAACGCATTACAATGTTTAAGCAAAACGTGTTTTTCATTTTCAGTAACATAACCTGGCATCAAAACATGCTCTAACGCATTTAGCTTTGTTGATTCTTTTAGGATTTTATTGAATCCATCTCCTCGTGTTCCAGCTAATATTAACTTCCAATTTGGAAATTTCTCTTTAAATTTTAAAAACGCTTTAACTAAGCGTAAAATATTCTTTTTTGCTTCTAATCTTCCAACGAAAAGCATAAAATTATCACTTCGCTTTAAATGCATCTTTTCCAGAACCTCTTCTTCAAATTTCACATCTAAATTCAGAGTTTTTGCATCAATCCCATGATAAATAACTTTAATCTTTTCATCTGAACATCCAAAAAAATGTTTCAAGTCGCGTTTTGTCGCTTCACTTGGCACAATAATCGTCGAAGCATTTTCAACTGCTCTTTTTGTTTCTCTTTT
>JAUVDZ010000128.1 GCA_030595015.1 Candidatus Peregrinibacteria bacterium
TTGATAAACCAACTGTAGCTTCAATGGAAGATGCACTTGGAAGACTAATGCTTATGCAACATAAATACAGTCCTTTAAAGATTAGAGAACAAGCTAACAAATTTAGCGAGGAGAAGTTTAAAAGAAAGATAAGATCTCTTGTATAAGTTTCAAATTTTTGATAGTTTTGACCCCCGAATTGTTAATACTTTTTCATGTCTGAAATTTCTCTTTATCGTAAATATCGTCCGCAAAATTTCAAAAATCTTGTTGGCCAGGATCACATCAGAACAACTTTGTTAAATGCGATAAAAGAAGGACATCCCGCTCATGCATATTTGCTTTGTGGGCCAAGAGGAACAGGGAAAACTTCAACAGCACGACTTTTGGCTAAAGCTTTGAATTGTACGAATCCAGATGAAGAATGTGAGCCATGTGATAAATGTGAAATGTGTGTATCTGTTCGTGAAGGAAATTTAATTGATTTGATTGAGATTGATGCTGCGTCGAATCGTGGTATTGATGAAATCAGAGATTTGAAAGATAAAATTAATTTTGCACCGAGTCGATCTAAACATAAAATCTATATTATCGATGAAGTGCACATGCTCACAAAAGAAGCATTCAATGCCTTGCTTAAAACATTAGAAGAGCCTCCAAGTCATGTATATTTTGTACTTGCAACTACTGAATCTCATAAAGTTCCTGAAACAATTATTTCAAGATGCCAAAGATTTGATTTTAAGCGAATTAATCAAAAGGCAATTGTAACCCGTTTGATGTACATTGCTCAGATGGAAAATATTGAAGCTGAAGAATCTGCAGTTGAAGCGATTGCGCACACAGCTGAGGGTGGACTCAGAGATGCAATTGGATTATTAGAACAATTATCAGCTGAAGGAAAACTTGAATTCAGCAGAGTACAAACAGTTTTAGGAATTAGTGGAATCAGCGCGCTGGAATCTTTTTACAAACATTTAAAAAACAATGACACTAACGCAGCTTTAACTGAAGTTCAAAATTTATACTCTCAAGGAATCGACCTAGTTCAATTCACAAAAGATTTTCTTGAACATTTACGTTTGGCTATGCTCAAATCAACAGAAGAAAACAACCTGGCAGAAACAAATTACGCGCTTAATACAGCCGAATTGTTTCAGGAAGCATATAGTAAATTAAAAAATACAACAATCCCGCAGTTACCTTTAGAAATGGCAGTTATTCGGTGTACGATGCAAGGCAAAATTGTTGCGCCCGAACCGGTTGAAATTGTTCAAGAGGTAAAAGCTGAAGTTGCTGCAACTCCTGAACCACCAAAAATCGAACAAGAAAGAACACACGCTCCAATTAAACAAAATATTTCAGAACAAGAACGAGACAATCCTGTAGAAAAATTACCATTAACAATAGCTTACATAAAAGAAAATTGGCCAAGAGTGATTGAACTTATTAAAACGCCATTTGTACGAATGAGTTTTAAGTCAGGAAAGCCTGTGCAAGTTGAAAATAGCGAAGTTTTAGTAGAATTCAGTTCAAAATTTCATAAAGACCAAGTAGATACTGTTGAAAATCGTACAGAAATCGAAAATGCAATTAATGAAATTTTTGATGGTAATGCAAAAGTTGCTTATTCAATTTCAGAAGTAAAGTTAAGCACGCCAAAGCCTGAACCTAAAATTACAGAAGAACAAGCAATCGAGCCACCTGCTCCAGAACCTGAGGTAAAAAAAGAAAATCCAGAATTAGCAAATGCCGCAATGGAAATGTTTGGTGGAGAGATGGTGGAATAGATAAATCCCTCCCGGGAGGGATTTAAGAAATCATCCCAACAAAATCACCCTCACCAATCACCTTCACCCCAAGCTCTTCTGCCTTTTTCAGCTTGCTCCCCGCTTTTTCGCCTGCAACAACATAATCAGTTTTGCTGCTAACTGAACTTTGGACATGACCGCCGGCTTCAATTATTAGCTGTTTCGCTTGTGATCGAGTCACAGCACTCATTGTTCCTGTTAAAACGAATGAGCGCCCGGTTACTCCTTTTTTTTCTTTAATTTTTGTCATGAAAAAAGTAAGTCCGGCTTTGTGAAATTTTCGCAGCAAAGCGCGATTGCCAACAGCATCAAACCATTCATAAACTTCTGTGGCAACTTTATCTCCGATTCCTTCAACATTTATTATGTCTTCAAGGTTCACGTGACCTAAAGTCATCAATATATCACGTGGAGTTAAAATTACCTGATCTTTTAAATCAACTTCAGCTGACTCTTCACCAAAAAGACTCGCCTGAACTGTAGCTTTTTTTGGAGCTTTGACTTTAGGTGCCGGACCTTCTCGTTTTAAATGTTTAACAATAAATTTTGCGAGGTCATAACTTGATTTTTCGCCCATGTAGCGGACTCCTAAAGCAAACAAAAATCGCTCTAACTCAACATGTTTTCGCTCCTGAATTGCTTCAAAAACTTTAACTGCTCTTTTTTCTTTAAACATTGGAAGATTATAAAAGTCAGCGACTTCCAAAAAGAAAATATCAGCAGGATCTTTTAATAAATCTACTTCTAAAAGCTCGTCGACAATGCGAACTCCGAGTCCATCAATATTAAATGCTCCTTTTGAAACGAAATGATAAAAATTGCGACGTTCTTTGGCATCACATTTTGGATTGATACATCGATATGCTGCTTCGCCTTCTTTTCTTTCAACTTCACCATCGCAAACCGGACACTTTTTAGGAAATTTAAACTTTTTTTCATTTCCATGACGCATATTTGTAAGTACTTCAACAACCTCAGGAATCACATCTCCAGCTTTCTGAATAATTACAGTATCCCCTATTCTAACATCTTTCTTAGCTATTTCATCTTCATTATGAAGAGTTGCGCGTGAAATTGTAGAACCTGCAACTAAAACAGGCTTTAAATGAGCCACAGGAGTAAGTGCACCAGTTCGTCCAACCTGAATCTGAATATCTTCAACAAGTGTAGTTGCCTGTTCTGCAGGAAATTTATACGCAAGCATGAATCGCGGAAATTTTGCAGTAAATCCCATCTTTTTTTGTTGCTCACGATCATTCACTTTTATAACAATTCCATCAACTTCATATGGCATTTTATCTCGTTTATCATGCCAGCTTTCACAAAATTTAATAACTGCATCAAGCGAATCTAAT
>JAUVDZ010000003.1 GCA_030595015.1 Candidatus Peregrinibacteria bacterium
AGAAAAAAGCTCAGACTTTATTTGTTTATCGCTCTGTTTGCAGTGCTTTTTGTTGCGTTGTATATTTTGAGCTCTCTGAGTGGATTGAGGTTTTTTATGCCGCATTATTTTGATATTGCTGGTGGGCCTTTTAGTGAAAAAAATTATCTGGTTTTATTTCAAAATAATAATGAGATTCGGCCAACAGGTGGATTTATTTCTGCTTATGGTGTGCTGCGGTTTCGAAATGGATTTTTTACTGGCCTAGATATAAATGATGTGTTTGGAGAAATTGCGGATCATGAATATGTTGAGCCGCCTTATCCTCAAAAAGAACTTTTGGATGGTGATTTTTATCAGGGATATACATTTAGAGACGCGAATTATTATGCTGATTTCCCACAGACTGTAGCGGAAGTTATGCAAATGTATAGAAAGACTGATTCTGAGACGAATTTTGATGGTGTGATTGGAGTGAACTTAATAGTTTTGGAAGATCTCCTGGATATTGTGAAATATGTTCGGATTGGAGAGCTGCAATTTACAGCTGGTAATGTATTTGAAATGCTTGAGTTCAGTCTTCATAATATTGATTATCATGATGTTGAAGAAGTGGCTAAACGAAAAAGTATTCTTGGGCCTCTTGCGAAAGCTTTAATTAAAGAAACTATTTTCTCTCCTTTCAAATGGAGAGAGGTTAGCGATATGGTTGTGAAAAATCTGAATGAGAAACATGTCCAGCTTCACTTTTTTAATTCATCTTTGCAAAAGGCAATTCATGAAAAAGGATGGAGCGGAACATGGCCGACACCCGATGGCGACTTTTTGGCTGTAGTTGAGGCAAATCTCGCTGGGATGAAATCCGACAGATATATAAAAAGAGATGTTAAATATAGGCTGCAGATTTGGGAAGACAATGAAAACTACACATTAACAGGCAAGACCATAATTGAAATGGAGCATTTTGGAGATTATAATGTGCCAATTAGCGGAAAATATCAGGGATATGTTCGAGTATACATGCCAAAGGGTTCGGAGCTTGTAAGGGCAAATGTGACTACCCATGATGACTCAACTTCTGAGTATACGGTTTATGGAACGATTGTACGCTTAAATCCTGGTGATCGGCAAGTGATTGAACTTGAATATACTGTGCCTTCACGCGTATTTACGGGTAAGCGGTATGAGTTGGATTTGGTTAAGCAAGCAGGAACAATTAATGATAGTTATTCGGTTGTAGTTGAAGCGCCGCAAGGTACGATTATTGAGTCTGATGATTTTGAAGGACGTGAAAACTATGCGATTTGGGAAGGAAATCTTTTGCGGGATATGCAACTTGAGTTTGATTTGTTACCGGATAAGTTGGGACCACGTGTGGCTTATTCTGAGATGCTTTCTTTAGATGAAATTTTAGTTGTGTTTAATGAGAGGATTGACCCTGCGTCGGTTGGGACGGTGACGATTGTGGATATGGATAAAAGTGATTCGACCGTGACGGACGAGATCGTTGTAAAGGATGTAAGTGTGGATTTTAGAGATATGCGAATTAAGATCGAAGGAATGACTGATCAATTTGAAGAGTTTTATAAGCTTTCAATAGATGGAGCGACAGATTTATATGGGAATAGCGTAAAACCGCTTCCAAAAGAGATTACTTTGGTGCAGAGGGTGGAGTGAAAACACTTGACTTTTTGGTAAAATATTATTAGAATTCCTTCTTACTTATAATTAATTTTTATAATATGGAAAATTCTCCTGAAAGACTTCATATAAATGATCCCGAATTATTTTTTGCAACTATTTTAGATGATATCCAAGCTTTGGGTCATGAATCGCTTAGAATCCAGGATGGGATTAAAACCTATGTAAAAGGAGATGCGAGCAACTATGCTGCAAGCGCTTTAACTGAAGCAGATTTAATAGTGCAGGAAGGAATACTTAAAGCAATTTGGGATGCAGGATATGATTGTCAAATAAACGGAGAAGAATCTGATCAATATAAATCAGAATATTTAGATAAATTTTCTAAAGATAGCGATGTACTTGTAAGTATTGATCCTATTGACGGAACATTAGCTTATAAAAATAATCTGCCAAACTTTTGTATTGTTATTTCTGTTTATAAAGAAGGCAAACTCGTAGGAGCCATGGTGCATACGCCAGCTTATAATAAGACTTATGCTGCATGCGAAGGTCAAAACGATAGCTGGACGTGGGAACACAATGAAAAAACAGGGACATATGAAAAAGTTAAATTTAAAATCCAAGCCGGAGATACAGACAATCTAATAACTTATAAAGCTTCTGATGAAGAAGCAGAAGCTCTTAGAGATCAGGATTTTACAGTTCATAGACTTGAAAGAAAGGGTGAAGTAGATGAAAATTTTGCTTTAAATTCAATATTTAGAGGTGAACTTGCTGGATACTTCAGATCTAATGCACCAAGTTTAGACTGGGTACCAATTGGTTATATTGTTGAAAAAGCTGGAGGTCAAACAACTAACTTTCAAGGCGAAACTACAGACTTGTATCAGTTATGGAATGATAAAGGAAGAGAAGGGCGAATCCCTTCTGTCCTTGTTACAACGAGTGCAAAAATTCATCAAAAAGTAGTGGATGTTCTTAAAAAATAGATTAAATATCGATCTTTGCAATTAATTGCAATGCTCTTGGATCTTCGATTTTATAAGTTGTTTTATGTAATTGTTTAAGATAATAACTAGAGTAAATAGCAGCCCCTGGATCATCAAAAGCTAAAATTCTCATCAGAGAGTTATCATCTAAATCTTCCACTCCCATTTCAATTTCATCAATACTCAAACATTGAACTTTGCCTTCAGTTGGAGGTTCATGATCTTTATTAAACAAATAGAGTAATGAACGCCTAATATTAACGCCGGCTTCAAGTAGTGCATTTTTAAAAGCTTCAAACTCAATTTCTTCATCAAAAGCTTCTACTAAATCAATTTCAATAATTTTAACTTCGGATATTTCCATAATAAAGTAATTACAAGAAAAAATGTTAACACTGTCAGCCACGAAGTCAAATTCCTACTTCTTCCTAAGCGCACTCAATCCCCCTAACAAAGCTCCTAAAAAGGCTCCTGCTCCGCTTCCTAAAAAGGTTGAAACATTGAGAAAATCTTCGCAATGATTTTTTAGATTTATTGCACAAACTAATTCTTGCAACCCCCAAATCCCTAATCCTAAAACAAAACCACCTAATAATCCTGCTAAGGCTCCTCCGAATCCATAAACTAACAATCGAACGAATTGGTTTTTAATGTTGCACATATAATTTGGGTTAAATAAGTTTTGAGGCCATAATAGTTTTGGCGCCATAACTATTATGAAGGCAAAATAGTTATGGGCTTAAACTAGATTTAAAAATATGATATAAGAGAAGCAACCAATTAACAAATAATTCTCGTGGACAAAATAGCAGTACTCGATTTCGGCGGCCAATATGCGCATCTTATAGCCAATCGTGTGCGTCGGCTTAATGTATACTCAGAAATTCTCGATTCAAATACGCCTGCAAAAAAGCTAAAAGAATACAAGGGGATCATTATGAGTGGTGGGCCGAATAGTGTTTATGCAAAGGATGCTCCGACTTGTGATCCTGAACTTTTTCACATTGGTGTGCCGATTCTTGGAATTTGTTATGGTCTTCAATTGATGGTTTATAAAAGAGGTGGAAAAGTTGATCAGGGAGAGGTTAAAGAGTATGGAACTGCGAGCGTGAAATTTGCAAAAAAAGAGGGTGTTTTTAAGGATATGCAGGACAGTGAAGTTGTGTGGATGAGTCATGGTGATGAGGTTAAAGAGCTTCCTGAAGGCATGGAGATTGTTGGATCAAGTGATGATTGTGCAAATGCTGCTGTTGCTGATTTAGAGAAAAATATTTATGGAGTGCAATTTCATCCTGAGGTTACGCATACTCCAAATGGAATGAAAATTCTGGAAAATTTTATTGAGATTACCGGTGCAAAGCGCGAGTGGGATTTGAGCAAATTTATCACAGATGAGATGGGTCGAATTAGAGATCAGGTTGGTGACAATAAGGTTTTTATGCTGATTAGTGGAGGTGTTGATTCAACTGTGGCTTACAAATTGATTCAAAATGCGATTGGTCCTGAGCATACTCATGGACTTTTTGTTGATACTGGTTTGATGAGGCAGCATGAACGCGATGAGGTTGAGGAGGCTTATAAAAAAGCTGGTATTGAGAATGTGCACTTTTTCTATGCAGGAGATCGGTTTTTTGATCGACTAGTCGAATCCTATGAACCTGAAGCAAAGCGACAAATTATTGGAGATACTTTTATTGATGTTCAAAAACACGCTATTGAAACAATGGATTTAAATCCCGAAGAATGGCTTTTAGGTCAGGGAACTATCTATCCTGATACTATTGAATCAGGTGGGACAAAACATGCATCTAAAATTAAAACGCATCATAATCGTGTTGAGCAAATTCAAAAACTGGTTGATGAAGGCAAAGTTGTTGAGCCTTTAACTCAGCTTTATAAAGATGAAGTTCGGGAAGTTGGTCGCAAGCTTGGAATTGATGATGAAATCGTTAATCGGCATCCATTTCCTGGCCCTGGGCTAGGCGTTAGATGCTTATGCGCAAAGCAGGATGACTACCCGGAAAATCATGAAAAATTACAAGAAGAAATCCTGGCATTTTTAAAAGAATATAAAGTTGCCGGATATGTTTTACCTTTAAAAAGTGTAGGAGTTCAGGGGGATGCCAGGACCTACAGAAATCCATTTGTTATTCAGACTTACAAAGACACTCCTAAAGATTGGGAATATCTGAATGATATTGCAACAAAAATTACAAATAGATTTGGAGCGATTAATCGGGTTCTTCTAAATCTTCATCCTAAAGGAATTATGGAGATGAAAGTTAAACCCGGATATTTAACAAAAAATCGCGTTGAGATTTTGCAAAAAGCTGATTATCGGGTTACCCAATTTATCAAATATCATAAAATGTATGACGAGATTTGGCAGTTCCCTACTGTGCTTTTGCCATTAAGTTTAAATAATGAAGATGGAGAATGCATTGTTCTCCGGCCTATCCAATCTGAAGAAGCAATGACTGCTAATTTCTATCCAATGAAGCTGGAATGGCTCGAAGAACTAACAGACAGCTTTATAGAAATGCCTGAAATAGACGGTGTTTTCTATGACTTAACAAACAAACCTCCGGGCACTATTGAGTGGGAATAGGGAAATTTAAAACATTATCATCGTCATTACTGCGCCTGCAACTAAAGGGATTACCAGGTTATCATCAAGTTCGATGCCTCTTCTTCGCCAACCGAGATCTAATGATTCGATTATCATGCTTATTACTGCTGCCCAAAACGCTGCTGCAAAAGGAACAAAAAATAGTGCGGCAAGTGTTCCGGTTCCGATCCCCCAAAACGTGCCTTCAACATTCTTTTTCTCATTAAAAGGATTTTTTACATTTCCAAAATGACGTCCAACAATATTCGTCACTGAATCCCCTACTGCCATAATCATAATCGCTGCCATAGCAATATTTAGATCGAAAATCAGGGTAGCCAAAGATGCTCCCAAAAGCATAAAAAATGAACCGCGCCCGGGAAATCTCTTAATATGATGCGGCCTTTCAAAGTACTCCAGGACATCGTGAATTACCGGCACCCTCATGCGCAATGCAACCAAAACGACTAGTCCACCTAAAACGGTAATTATGAATAAAATCTGGGTATTCAAAAGCTGTAATTTGAGTAAAGTCACAATCACTGTGCCCATAATTAAATGTGCTATTTGCCGTCGAAGTTCAAACTTGTCAGTCACCTTCGATTTAAACCATTCAATCAGGCCGTGCCTCTGTTCTGCACCTAAAAATGTATAAGTTGTAACAAGACCAACTGTAATCCCGGCAATAATATCGCTCATGTTATGAACTCCAAGATAAATCCGACTAAACACAACCGCAAACATCATCAAATATATAAACACGAGATTTCGCTTTTTAAATAAATGCTTCTGGAAAGGCACAAGTGCGGCAATAAATGCAGTGTGGATACTCGGAAAAGCATTGCCACTCGCCAAAAATAAAGGATCCGCATAACCCAAAGCGTAAGGACGCGGCACCTGAAAAAATATTTTTAAAATAAATGCTAATTCAAAAGCCAAAACCGAACAAATTGCCATAAACATAAGCATGCGATATTTTCGTCTCCACAAACTCACTGCAGCAATCACAATTATCAAAAACAATAAACCAAAATCAGTTATAAAATGCATAAAATTCGTCAAAAAATCGCTGTGCAAAACCTCAAACAACGCGCTGAAGTATTCGTCGAGAAACAACGTCAAAATCACCAAAATCATCCCAAGTAACGCCATTCGCTTTGCTTTTTTTATTCCCATAATTTAACTTTACTGACTTCTTTAATATTAAGCTTTAATTCACGATTTGCAAATTGTTTAAAGTTGTCAGTACGGTCAGTTGTTGAATATTTACGTTTACCTCCTTTGGTTAAGCGAGCCTCAATTTCAGGATGCCTCTGCAGATAATCTTCAAGTGAATCAGCCACAACTTCACCAGGATCAAATACCTGTACTTTTTTTCCCATATATTTAGCAAAATTTCGATACATTAAAGGATAATGTGTGCAGCCTAAAATTAATGTATCAGTATTTTTAGATTTAAGATCGCGAAGATATTTTTTAAGAATCATCAAAGCTTCAGGTTTGTTGTGCCAGCCTTCCTCAATAAAAGGAACAAGCAAAGGACAAGCCTGGCTATACACTTTGATTTCAGAATCAATTTTTTCAAGCTCTTCATCATACGATTCAGAAGCAATTGTGCCGCGGGTACCCACAACTCCAATTCGCTTCAATTTAGTTGTTTCTGCTGCCTTTTCAACCAATGGCCTTATCACTCCAAGAATTTTGCGATCTTTATATTTTTGCTGAAGATGCCTAAGCGCAAGTGCCGAAACCGTGTTACAAGCTGTGATAATAAGCTCAGCGCCCTGATCAAACAAATACTCAACAGCCTGCTCACTGTAGCGAATAACTGTCTCCTGACTACGCGTACCATAAGGTGTGCGGGCATTATCACCTAGATAAAGGTAATCATACTGTGGCAATTTTTTTATTAAAGGTTTTAAAACCGTGAGGCCTCCAAAACCTGAATCAAATAAAGCTATCATGATCTTAATTCTAATACCATTGTGTCTAAAGTGCTACTCAAATTTCACCTAATAAGGCCTCAACCTTCTTAGCTGTATCAGAAGCTAATTTTGATATATACATTGCTGATGCTTTTTTTCGGGCAAAATCTTTTTCTGCTTCTGCCAATACATCTAACATTATACCCTGCGATTCACGTGAATCTACCTTTCTTCTGTCCATTGCGTTAATTATTACGTTTGCTTCTGCTATAAGTTTTTGTATTTTTCTTTGTGATGATTGTAATTGATTTTCTTTTTGAATAAGGTTTGGATATTCCCCATCTTCAATAAAATCTATATGCCGCGACTCTTTAAGCACATTTTGAAGTAATGGTAAATGTTCGCCAAGAACAGCTTCTTCTGTAGGATTCTGCAGATCTGATAAATCAATTTTCATGACCTCTGCCGTAAATACACCAATTTGATGTTCCATGTTGTTATATTAATTAATTCTATTATGATTCGCTCAATTACATTGTCAAAGAGAAATTCATGACATTCGTATATTTATTATAATGCTAATTCTTATTAGACATTACAGCTTTATTTTTGTACAATTTCCTTACTTAAAGGCTTTTTATGAAAATTAATCGAAATTCACTTAAATATATTACGGTAATTGCAGGTATTCTTGTGGGAGTGCTTGTTATGGCGCAGTTCAGGACTGTGACTCCTTTGGCGAGTTCATATCCAATTGATCAAATAGAGGCTCAAAAGGATCTCATCAAATCATATATTGATGATGAAGCAGTTTTAAAGAGTCGAATCGGTACACTTCGTGAAAAAATTAATACCAGTCTTGAGCAAAATAAGTTGGTTAGTCAAACTTCAAATCTTGAAAATTTAAATATACTTAAAGAAGAAATCGGCCTAACAGAACTCAAAGGTCAGGGATTTAAAATTGAGCTTGATGATAGCCCTTTTATTGATCGTGACAATATTTCTCCTGAAGAAGCTGGTATAGTTTTTGCGGCTGATATTCGTGATATTGTTAACTTGTTAAGGGCGAATAATGTTGAAGGACTTGCGATTAATGATCAACGCGTGATTGCGACTTCTTCGATCACTTCGGTTGGTAACACGGTTCTTATTAATAATTCAAATCTGACTCCTCCGTTTACAATTACAACTATTGGAGATTATGGATCTTTTGTAATTCGACTATCCGAACAGGGTACGCTGGCTGATCTTCAAAAACGAGTTAAGGAAAATGGAATCCAATTCAGAATTGATTCTTTGAATCATGTAATTTTGCCAATTTATAATGGGCAATTCAGGCTTAAATTTATAAATGCAGCAAATGAATAAATCTAAAAAATTCACAAACAGAAAAGCACAAATCATAATCATGCTGATTTCAGGTATAGTGCTTGGGGCAATGGTTATGACGCAGGCTAAATACTTTACAAATTACGTTTCGTCTGTTGGTCGTGATTCCAATGAAAATGTATTCCGCAAAATCCAAATCCTAAAAACTTCAAATGATGAACTGAAAGATGAAATCGAAACTTTAGATAAACAATTTGAAGAAACTTCAATTCAGGCTAATGCGCTTGCTTCAATTAATAAAGAAATTGAAAAAAATAAAATGATCGCAGGAGAGACTGATATTTATGGGACCGGAATTGCTTTGGAAATTTCAAATGAAATTAACGGGCTGTGGTTCACTGATATTGTGAATGAGCTTTTTACCTCTGGTGCTGAAGCTGTAAGTGTAAACAATATCCGCCTAACCGAGGCTACGATTGGTTTTGATACCCTGCCAAATGGCCAAATTATGCTTAATGGCGTGATTCTTAGCCCCCCTTATACTTTTTCTGGCATTGGAGATAGCAACACATTACGAAGCGCTCTTGAAAGTCCGTTTGGAATCATTGAAAAAATGAGAGCTTCAATAGAAGACTTTGAGTTTGAACTTACGAGCCCTGATCGAATTGATATGAAGAAAGTCTAAAGATAAGCAAGAAGCAACCAAAGTGGCTGTAAAAGCAAAATCACTCCTAATAAAATATAAAGAACTTTATTGTTATGCTTTTCTTTTTTAGCTGCAGTTAAAACTTTCTGATGATCTAAAAGTGGAACCGACGCTTTCACTTCTGATTCCAATTGACCAACTCTATAATTTGCACCTTCTAATCTTTGTTGAAATGTTCGAACTTCAACTTTCATTTCATCATACAATTTTTTATAAACTTTTTCTTCTGCTTTTGCTGCCTGATCTAGTGCTGCGTTTATTTCAAAAACTTCTTTTTTTGTCTCTGGAAGTGGCGTAGATTTCACTTGTGATTGAACCTGTGATTTTTTAACTTTTCTATGTTTTCGCGTTTTCTTTTTTGATGTAATTTCTTCACGATCAAGCATAATCCGACCAGCAATACTCTTACTAGACACTTTTTTACTCTTAATATAACGGTCTAAAGTACGCGTAGACACTTTTAATATCTCAGAAGCATCTTTTCGACTTAAATCAAACGTTTTAGCTGTAGTTGTTGACATAGAAAAATAGTGAATTATTGATTTAGGTAATACATTATTACCTCGTTTTGCTGCCTTTGTCAAATAGATTTGTCTACATGTGCCACTCAATCGACTTTACTAAGTAATGTCCTTTGTCTGGCAATATGGTTTGTGGTAAATTATGAGCTATGAAACATCGTAAACTTACAGCTGAAGAAATTCTTCAAAGCAAAAAATCAATTGCTGAAATTAAAAAGCAAAAACGCATGCCGATTTATGTGGTGGTTGATAATATTCGCTCGCTTTATAATGTGGGTTCTATTTTCAGAACATCTGATGGAGCAATGGTTGAAAAGATTTATTTATGTGGAATGACGGGAATGCCTCCACGACGTGAAATTACTAAAACTTCACTTGGCGCGTGTGATGTTGTTCCGTGGGAATATCGTGAAAATGCAGCATCAATCGTTAAAGAATTGAAAGAGCAAGGTGTTCAGATTGTAACCCTTGAACTAACAGATCCTCCGAACCATTATGCAAAAACTGAATTTGACTACCCAGTTGCTTTGGTAGTCGGCCATGAGATCAATGGGGTTTCTGATGAGGTTATGGCGCTTTCTGACATATCAATTTCTATCCCGATGCTTGGTCTGGCAAACTCATTAAACGTTGCAACAGCCTATGGAATTGCTGTATATCAAATACTGAACAAGTACCAAAATCCTAATAATAAAAATGCTTAAATTAGAATACTACAATGAGACTATCATGCCACTTTCTGAAATAGTCTTCGAGCAAATCATTGAGTTAATAAATGAGAATTTCAAAGAACTTTTTCCAAAAAGTTTTGATAAACGCAAATCGTATTACATTCAGTTTACGCTTGTAGATGACGAAATTATTCGTGAAATTAATAAAAATCATCGCGGCAAAGACGAGCCAACTGATGTTATTTCGCTTGGTTATTTAGATGCTGATAAGTTTCCAGGGCAATCTAATGTTGCTGGTGAGATTTTTGTTTCTTTTGAAACAGCTAAACGCCAAGCTGTTGAAAATAATATGGATGAACTCGATGAACTCAAGTTTTTATTTGTTCATGGAATTCTGCATATTCTAGGCTACGAACATAAATCTGAAAAGGACTTCCAGACTATGATGACTCTTACAAATGAGATTTTAGCTATAAATTCTTAAAGTATTCGATTGTTTTCTTAAGACCTTCGTCAAGGGCAATTTTTGGCTGCCAATTAAGGGTTTTTTGAGCTAATCCAATGTTTGGTTTTCGTTTTATAGGATCGTCCTTTGGAAGATCGCGATACACAATCTGACTAGTCGAATCTGTGAGCTCGATTATCTTTGATGCTAACTCACCTATTGAAATTTCGTTTGGATTCCCAAGATTCACGGGACCAATCTGATCGCCTTCCATCATCGCAATCATTCCATCAACAAGATCATCAACATACTGAAAACTTCGTGTTTGCGAACCGTCTCCATAAACAGTAATGCCATCGCCTTTCAAGGCTTGAACGATAAAATTAGAAATTACACGACCATCATCTTTTAGCATGTTTGGACCATATGTATTAAAAATTCTGACAACCCGCACATCAACATCCCGCTTGCGATTATAATCAAAAAATAAGCTTTCTGCTGCCCTCTTTCCTTCATCATAGCAAGCACGAGGGCCTGTGCAATTCACGTTACCAAAATACGATTCTTTTTGTGGATGTTCCGAGGGATCTCCATAAACTTCTGAAGTTGAAGCCTGAAGAATTCGCGCATCGTTTGCTTTTGTTAAGTCGAGCATATTCATCGAACCCAGAACATTTGTTCGCATAGTCATAATTGGATTCTTTTGATATTGGATAGGCGACGCAGGACATGCAAGATTGTAGATCTGATCGCAATTGATGTCTAAAGGCTTATTTATATCATGCTCAATGAATTCAAAATTCGGCTTATCAGTAAGGTCCGCGAAATTATCACGACTACCCGTTAAAAAATTATCCACACAAATAATTGAGTGGTCTTGCGAATGCAGCTTTTTACATAGATGCGAGCCAATAAAACCAGCTCCACCTGTGATTAATATCTTCATATTTAGACTATACGTTTTTTATTGAAAGGTTCCAAACACTTTAATCAAAATCGAATAAACGATTTCTAATAGTAAAATTATAATTGTTGCCAATTGGATATCAAATCTTGAATTTGCCATGATAATTAAATTAAAAAATACAACGCTTAAAAAAACTCCCGAATTACCATACTGGTACCGGAAGCTATAAGTTCATAATTATTGAAAACTACTTTGCCTTAAGCTTCGGACACCGATGGTGAGTCCAAGACTTATGAAAACGCAGAATTAATAAATACGAATTTTGCATCTAATAAAATATTTGAGATTGTACTATTAAGAACGAGGATCTGCCAGGTTTGTTACTATTAAGCTACGTATATCTCCTTGCTCAACTTTTATACGACCTGCCTGTTCTAATGCATTGCGAGCACCAATGATATAATCTATAGCATAAGGAAATCCATCATGGTGAATTCCATTTAAAGCTAATGCCAAAGAACTAATCCTTTGATGAAAATCATGATATAACTGAGCATCCATTGTATCGAATTCCAAACCAATGACATCCTGACTCAATTGCTCAAGTATTCCAATTACTGCACCAAGCTTTGAATTCCGACTAAGAACTCGAAGCTCTGCAAGTGCTTTATCAATTCCTTCTTCAACTCGATCGAGTAATTCATGTGCCGGAGATTCTATTCTTTCTTCTTCATTTTTTTCTAACATTTTAATTATGGGTTAATTTGTGATGCCTGAGCTGTCTTTACTGCTACTTCTTCGGATATATCGTTAATTACTGCCTGAATATCATCTTTTGCTATATTTAAATTTTCAACCACATGCGCAATATGCGGCAATAAATCAGCAGATATACTTCTTCTGTACATTGCAAGCCCTTCAATAATTTGTTTAATCTGAGCAGCCATTAGTTGAGCTTTGTCTAATGAAAGCTTTCCATGATGCATAGAATCTTCTTGTATCATTTTTGTAATAACGTGAATCATAGGAATGATATCAATCTTTAATGATGTAGAGTTATCCAGCCTATTATGTAAGCGTCTCAATTTATCTTTTGCTACATTTAAATGTCCTTCAAAAATCCCCAATCCAATCAACACATCAGCACTATTCTTTTGCTCAAACATATAGATAAGTTATTATTAGGATGCAGATTATAATGATATTTCCGGCTAGTCAATATATAATGTGAATAATTAACCAAAAATCCCAATAAAAAAACTCATAATTTTAATGATCTTTGCAATCTTTTTAACAGGGTGCACAGAAGAATTCGTAGACTATCTTGATGAACAAATTGAAGAAGCAAATAAGGTTGAAGTTGTGCCTGATAAGCTTCCTGAAATCAACAATGAAGATGAAGGGGCTCTGTTGATTCCGGCGCATGTAGAAGAGGAAACTGAAGCTTACTATATTGATGCTAAGTATCCACAATGGGAGTATTTAGATACTTTAAATTATTTGATTGAAGACGTTGTGTATGAAGAAATTAATGACTTTAAAGATGAAATAGAAGGGCTGATTAATGATGAATATTATATGGATATGGAAGACATGAAAAGTGGATTATATATTGATTACGAAATCTATTACAATGACTGGGATTATTTAAGCATTGGATTTACTTCTTACTGGTATTCCGAAGGTGCTGCGCATGGCAATAGCTACACAATTCCGTTTAATTTGGATTTTGAAGATTTTGAACAAATCGAACTTGCAGATATTTTTCAAAATGATACTGATTACTTTTTAGCGCTTTCGTATATGACGATTCCGCGGCTAAAAGACCAGCTTTATGATGATGAATGGGCAGATGATTATTTAATAGAATCAGGCGCTGGGCCTGAACCGGATAATTTTCAAGCATGGACTTTGACTGGAGATTCGATCATATTTCATTTTGATCCGTATCAGGTTGCTGCTTATGCAGCAGGACCGCAAAAAGTAGAGTTCACGTTTTATGAACTTTATGCGTTGTTGCAGGAGCCATGGGCAAGTCGTAGGCAATAGTCTACAAATGCTTTTTCACCATATCAGTTAATTTTTTGATGCTTTCCTCTTTTGTTGCAGCAAGATCTTTCCACATTGCATCGCATTCTTCACAGCCTGTTGAGTCTTTTTCGTAATCGCCTTTCATTCTCCAAAGACTTTTTTGTTCAGTTACGAGTTGTTCAAGAAGGTTATATACATGATTATCGTGCATTTTTTGTAAGATTAAGAATATAATTGTCTTTTATAATACCGTACTTGAGTAACATTTAAAACATGTTGGATAGTCAAAATTCAAAAGAACCTGTTTATGCAGAGTACTTAGAGCCTGCGAAAGCTCATTTAAATCAACTCATCCTAGAAATCTTTAGTTCAATTAAAGACGATGCTGAACAAGAAGAAAGAATGGATTGGTTTTTAAAAATACTTAATTATTATGACTCGTCAAGCCTGCTTGCTTCAATCGATCGTGATAAAAATGATGATTCACATACAGTTTCTTTAAAAATTTGCCTTTTTGATGAATATGCTCCAGGCGAAAATGGTTTTTTTCTTACTTTCACAGAAGACGAAGCTTTAAATCTTGTTTATAAATTAAAATCTGAAGAATATCTGGCTTTATGCGAAGAAGGGCTTTTAAAAATGCTAAATATTTATAAAGCCTCTATTAAAAAAGATGGCCATTATGATACTTATGCTGCAGATATTACTATGCTTCAGGAAAAGCTCGGCGACGTTCAAACAGCTGCACCAAATGAGCTGGAAAATATATTCTTTCATATGCCACGCTAGAAATCGCAAGTGTAAGCGCATACTTCAATGCATGCTGCTCCTCCTGGTTCACAAGGAGACCCACATTCATTAAATGTTCCTGCGCGAAGTTCACAGTCGAATTTTATAGGTGCTGGATTTTCAATATCGCTTCCATAAACAATATGATCTTTAAATATATTCTCAATAGGAAAGACTAACGTGCCTTCTCCTTCATACTCCGGAACCTCACCTATACATTCAAATTCATTTAACACTATGTGCATTTCTTTCAACTCCTCTGTTCCACCTTCCGGAACTCCCACAGCCTGCCTTACACGACCTTCAAATTTAACATCCTGACCCAATTTACAATTAATAACATCTTTACTATATAAAACTGTTTCTTCGCCTTGATATCGAACGTATGCAGCGTAAGGATATCCTTCAGGCGTAACAATCGGATGTTCATAAGTTTTCCTGGTAACATCCGCAGATGAATTGATAACCTGGCCAACTTTTAAAGCCGGACCTCCACAAGCTGATAATATAAAAAGGCTAACTATAGCGATGGCAATTTTTTTCATGATAAAACTTTGTTAATAAGCGAGACTATACTATATCTAATAACGATAAAATATCAATACTTTAACCATTTTATTACGGCATTTGACCCTGCAATTTCAAATGGCTGAGCTTATTGAAAAAAAGTTTTAAGCTTCTGCTCAAGGCATGCTAGAAACGACTAGTCAAATTTTTCTTGACTTCGTATGAATTTTGTATAAACTCCACATCTAACAATTAATTCTAGATATGACTGAAAAGAAAAGTCTCGACCAGTTAACAAGAAGTGGGTTACATAGTCGGCTAAGCAGGTATCGTGAAAAACTTGAAGAACGCAAAGATGCCCTGCGGCATGCAGAAGTAGATGATCGAATATGTAGTAAAAAACATAAAGAATTAAGAACTATTCAGAAAAATATTCGCTCTATACAAGCAAAAATGGCTGAGGTTATTTCATATCTTGAGATTGAATAAATCTTATTTTGATACTTTTTAATTATTTGCTATATTGTTGGACAATCTAACCAATCAATATGCCTTCAAAAATTATCCCATCTCGCCGAACCGAAAATGTAACTTACGCTGTTCGTGATATTGTTGTTTTAGCTAAAAAAACCGCGGCTACAGGTAAAGAAATGATGTGGCTGAATATTGGGGATCCTTTAAAATATGATTTTGCGACACCTCAACATATGATTGATGCTGTTAATAAAGGAATGAATAATGGATTTAATGGGTACTCGGATTCAAGCGGAATTGATGAGGCTTTAGTTGCTATTCGTAAACGTGCCGAATCGCAGGGTATTAAGAATATTCAGGATATTGTGATTACAAATGGTGGGAGTGAAGCTATTGAAATCTGCCTGACTTCTATTCTAAATCCTGGTGATAACATTCTGACTCCTTTGCCTGGATATCCTTTATATGAAGCCATCATTAATAAACTTGAAGGTGAAGAAATTGGATACGTGCTGGATGAGGAAAATGATTGGCAGCCAAATATTGCTGATATGGAGGCAAAGATAAATGATAAGACGAAAGGTATAGTTTTGATTAATCCAAATAATCCAACTGGGTCAGTTTGTGGTCGCGAAACTTTAATGCAAATTATTGAACTTGCCCGAAAACATAATCTTGTGATTTATAGTGATGAAATTTATGACAAGCTTTTATTTGATGATGCTGAGCATATCTCAATTGCATCACTTGCTGATGATGTTTGTTTTGTGACTTTTAATGGGTTATCAAAAAATTACATGGTTCCTGGTTGGCGTATTGGATGGGCGATTATGAGCGGTCCAAAGGAGATTACTCAGGATTATGTTGAAGCTGTTAATAAGTTTACACGAGCGCGATTATGTTCAAATCATCCAATGCAGTTTGCAATTGCTCCTGCGCTTGATGGTCCACAGGATCATATTAAAGAGGCAATCTCAAAACTCGAAAAACGTCGTGATATTTGTGTAGAAAAACTAAATGCGATTGATGGAATTAGCTGTGTTAAACCAAAAGGCGCGTTTTATGCTTTTCCTAAAATTGAACGTGAGGTTGATGATAAAAAGTGGGTAGAAGGTTTGATTGAAGAAACAGGAGTGGTAACGGTTCATGGAAGTGGTTTTGGGGTTCCCGGACATTTTAGAATCGTATTATTACCCGATGAAGAGACTTTAGAGAAAGCATGCAATGCTATTGCGGAATACATGAAGAAATATTAAACTCACCTCCCTGTCCTGTATTTTAAATTTTGCTGATATGACTTATCGATGTACCGAAAGAATTTCTCCAACGACTGAATCTCTTAAAGAAAACCTACGCGAACCTGATCTTGATCCTCGAATTGCCAAACTATTGCTGGAACATACCCCTGACTTAAATAAATTTGCAAGAATTATAGCAACAATAGATGTATCAATAACACATTTATTATTCGAAGCAATAGATGAAATGAAAGAATTAGCTACAGGAAAAATTGAAACTTCACAGACTAAAATAGTTATTTTGGGCTTAATCACACAATTAAAAATAACAAGAATGTTCCTTAGCTCTACAACTCAATCTAATTGTGAGAACATAATCAATGAGCTTAAAACAATGGTCACTGAAGACTAAATCTTTACAAGTTCTGTTTCTATAAGTAGACTTCTTTATGCAATCCACTTATACGGAGAGGTACCCAAGTGGCTGAAGGGGCGGGATTGCTAATCCTGTAGGGTGACTTATGTTGCCGCGGGGGTTCGAATCCCCCTCTCTCCGCCATTCAATTCCACTTGCTACGAGTGAGGCCTCTTTGAGGACTCATCGAGTGCAAGATCTAGCTGCGAAGAAGGAGCTTTAGCGACTGATTGAGCAGGTAGAACCTGTACGACGAAGTGAAGGCTGAGAGGCAGTTTTGACATATGTGGATTTTTCGTGATACTATCCGCCCCTAATCAATTTTAATCCAACTAAATAATATGAGTGTAGAAGAATACGAAGAGCCGCCAGTACCGGCAATGCGTGATGTTGCGGTTCAAAAAGAAGCTGAATACGCCAGTGAATTTGACAAATATGCAAGTCTGGTGGAAGGAAATCAAGTAATAGCTGAAACTTCTCTTGATAGTCTTTGCATAAAACATGGATGCAGAACACCTGAAGAATTAGTTGCTCAACCTTTTCCTAGTGAAGGACCTTTGGAATTTATGGAGAACTTAGAGGAATATGCCTGTCTTCCCAATGCTGAAGCTTTGGTTCTAAAAGCAGTACAATCAAATACTTATGCTACGCTTGTTTTTATGGCATATTTTATTATGCCCCAGTTTTTTATAATGGAGTCTTACGAAGCAATTTTAAAAGAAGGCATAAAAGTAGAAAAAGAAGCTTTAGCTAAAAAAGAAACTGTGCCGGTTATTGGTGCCAAAATAAGACAATATGAAGAAAACAACATTATTGAAATGAAAAAAGTTAAACAAGTTGTTGAAGAAAAGATAAAATCAGGAACCTGGCCTGCTGCAAAACCAATACCGCTGCACTACAAAGCTGCAGCTGATAATAATGAAACAAAACTTTTAACAGCGTTAACTCTGATGATTGAGCATTGTGAATATCGCTTAGAAAAAATTTGATTTTTTTTTGCTGAAAATGAAAGAAAAAGGTAAGATTGGCATTAGTGTAATGCTAACCTTTTTCATATGGATCCTAAGGAACCTATTCACCCACCGATACACTTTGAAATTCCCGCAGATGATCTTGAACGGGCTTCAACTTTTTACAAAGAACTTTTTAGCTGGGACATTAAAGCTGCTCCTGGTTTTGAAGACTATCGAATGGTTACTACCAATGGGCTCAATGGTGGAATAATGAAGCGAAGCAACCCTGGAACACCTATTATAAATTATATTAATGTTGAAGATATCGACGTTTATTTAACTAAACTTGAACAATTGGGAGGTCAGGTTATTATGCCTAAAATGCCAATCCCCGGGATTGGCTGGAATGCTGTTGTTAAAGATACAGAAGGCAATACGTTCGGCATGCTTCAAGAAGATAAAAACGCTACCTAATTATGAATAAAGAACACGACGATTTAAAAAAAGAGCTTGAGAAAAAGAAGCGTGATTTTGATAAAACAAAAGAACACGCAAAGAAAACTCTTAAACGTGAGAAATCTAAAATCCATCGAGAAGAAGAAGAAAAACTTACACACGAAGAAAAGAAACTTAAAAAAGAATTGAAGGGGCTTCGCGGAAAACGAAAAAATATTTTAGATAAAATCGAAAAACGTTTTCAAAAAGTTACAAAGATTTTTGATAAAAAAGCAGCAGATGCACTTACAGAAAAAGAACATAAACATAAAAAAATTCACAAAGAAGCAGAGCGTGCAAATCATGTGATTGAAGAATTCACAGCACAGGAAATCGAACACGCAAAAAAAGACCTTATTAAAACCAAAAAGAGGGTTTATTCAAGACGTGAAAAGATATTTAATGCATTGCAATTTATAGCTGTTTTGTACTTATTTATTTTATCAATCATTTTAATTAAAGAAGTTGCAATCACTTTAAGTACAAGCACAATTGGCATCATAACTTCTGCAGTTGATAGCAATGCAAGTGCGTTTGGAGCCGGATGGTTAAGTTCAATGATTGCGCAATCGGGTTCGGTTATTGCGATTTTGGCCAACTCTTTAGTTGGTGCAAGCATCATTAATTTTGATACAGCATTCTATATTTTACTTGGTATAACTTTAGGAAACACTTTAACTCCTGTGCTTGCTTCGCTTGTGATAAAGACTGATCATCACTGGAAGTTAAGACATGGTTTTGAGCTTGGACTAGCCAATGTTGTGTATTCAGTTTTTCTTGTAATTTTGATTTTGATTATCCAGATTCCAACTCAGATTTTCACATCATCTGGTGATAAAATTGCGGAATGGGCCGAGACTCTTCCGGCATTTAAAAGCGTTCCTGATCTTTTGTCGGTCATAACTGACCCTTTGTTGGCATTGGTAAGATTTGAACACTGGCCATTAGCTGTTTCATTTTTAGTTGGAGTATTGTTACTAATTTTCAGTTTAAGCAAAGTCGGAAAAAGTATGTTCGTGTTCTTAGGAGGTAAAAGACATACTCGTGCAATCATGGAAAAATATTTAAGCAGCCATTGGAAAGCATTTGGAATCGGACTTGGTTTAACTATTATTATCCCAAGTGCTTCACTTTTAACTACATTGCTTGTGCCGCTTGCTATAGCGCGAATTGTTAAATTAAGGCAGGCAATTCCTTATATGATTGGAACCTCTGTTGGAACATTTATTGATGTGCTTTTGGCTTCATTTGCAAATGCACAAGGGCACGCAGTTGCTGGAGGAGTGATCCTTACAATGATGTCTGCTTTAGGAATTCTATTCATCTTTGGAAACTTTGGAGCAGATCTTATTTATCGAGTTACACGATATCTTTCGCTTCATGTCATTAAGATGCGCAAAGGAAATATTTTAAAATATTTAGCTGGATTTGTGCTTATTCCAGTCCTTATTATGATAATTTTTTAATATGATTAAACCACAACTTAAGCAAGTTTGGAGAAAAAAAACTTCTGGTGATCGCCTAAAAGTGATAAAGTTGCTGTCGGGAGAAACAAAGGTGATTGACACAGATGGCTCAAATCAGGGCAAACAATACATGATTCCAAATCATAAATTAAACGGTGTAGACTACATACTAATTTCAAATGGCTAAAAAAACTCACAAGATAAAGAAAATTCTCGTCCTTGGATCAGGCGCCTTGAAAATAGGTGAAGCAGGGGAGTTCGATTATTCTGGTGCGCAGGCAATAAAAGCCTGTCGTGAAGAAGGGATTGAAACAGTTTTGGTAAATCCAAATATTGCGACTAATCAAACATCTAAAGAACTTGCTGATAACATTTATTTTTTGCCGGTTAATGCATTTTTTGTAGAAAAGGTTATTAAAAAAGAAAGGCCAGATGGAATTATGCTCGCATTCGGAGGACAAACTGCTCTTAATTGCGGAATTGATCTTGATGAAAAAGGGATCCTTAAAAAATATAAAGTTAAGGTTTTGGGAACTCCGGTTCAAACAATTAAAAATACTGAAGATAGAGCATTATTTAATAAAGAACTTACAAAAATTGGCGTAAAGATGCCAAAAAGTCGAGCCTGCACAACTGAGGCTCAGGCGTTTAAGGCTGCTGAGAAAATTGGTTATCCACTTATTATACGTGCGGCTTTCACACTTGGCGGCAAAGGTTCAGGATTTGCTCATAATAAAAAAGAGCTCAAAGAAATGTTGAGCAAGGCTTTTGCATATTCGCCTCAGGTTTTGGTTGAAGAGAATTTAAAAGGATGGAAAGAAATTGAATATGAAGTTGTGCGTGATAAAGATGATAACTGTGTGACAGTTACAAATATGGAGAATTTTGATCCACTTGGAATTCACACTGGTGAGTCGATTGTGATTGCTCCATCTCAAACATTAACAAATAGCGAATATCATAAATTAAGAGACTTATCGACTAAAACGATTCGTCATTTAGGAATAGTTGGTGAGTGTAATATCCAGTTTGCTTTAGACCCATGGTCTGAAGATTATCGTGTGATTGAGGTTAATGCCCGACTATCGAGATCATCGGCTCTGGCGAGCAAGGCTACAGGCTATCCTTTGGCTCATATAGCAGCAAAACTCGGTCTTGGGTATACATTGCCGGAGCTGAAAAATGCGGTTACTCAAAAAACTGTGGCTTGTTTTGAGCCGGCTTTAGATTATGTGGCTTTGAAGATTCCGAGATGGGATTTGCAAAAGTTTCAAAGAGTGTCGCAGGAGATTACTTCTGAGATGAAATCTGTGGGTGAAATTATGGCCTTAGGACGAAACTTCGAGGAAGTTATGCAGAAGGGACTTCGAATGCTTCAAATCGGATTATATGGACTCACTGCAAATAAGCATTTGGACTTACGAAAAACGAATCTTGCTAAAGAGATTAGTGTGCCAACGCCTAAACGTCCCTTGGCAGTTGCTGAGGCGTTAAAAAGAGGCCGGACAGTTAAAAAGATAAATAAGCTTTCAGGAATTGATCCTTGGTTTCTGGAGAAGTTAAAAAATATTATTACGACTGAGAAAAAACTAAAACGTAGCTTAGGTGAAGATATTTTGCGAGAGGCGAAAAAACAAGGATTTTCTGATGCTCAAATTGCAACGATCACAAAAAATAAAGAAAGTGAAATCCGAAACTTACGAAAAAAACTGGGGATCGTACCTGTGATAAAACAGATTGATACGATGGCCGCAGAATGGCCTGCACAAACCAATTATCTATATATGACTTATCATGGAAACAAGGACGATGTTAAGCCGAGTAAAAAGAAAAAAGTTATAGTTCTTGGTTCAGGATCATACTCGATAGGTTCGAGTGTTGAGTTTGATTGGTGCTGTGTAACTGCATTACAAACTGTTGGAAAAGAAGGTTATGAAACAATTATGATTAATTATAATCCAGAGACTGTTAGTACTGATTATGATATTTCAGATAAATTATATTTTGATGAACTCTCGGTTGAAAGAGTTTTAGATATTTATGAAATTGAAAAACCCGATGGTGTGATTTTGTCTGCTGGGGGTCAAATCCCAAATAATATAGCAACAAAATTAAAAGCTGCGGGAGTTAAAATATTAGGAACAGATCCAAAAAATATTGATAGAGCTGAGAATCGGCACAAGTTCTCAGGAATGCTGGACCGGATTGGTGTTGACCAACCGGAATGGAAAGAATTAGTGAAAATGTCAGATGCGGTGAAATTCGCGAAAAGAGTTGAATACCCTGTGCTCGTTCGTCCTTCATATGTCTTGAGCGGTGCTGCCATGCGGGTTGCACATAATAAAGACTCGCTCATCGATTTTTTAGAAACTGCAACCCGCGTGTCGCCAGATGCTCCTGTCGTTATTAGTAAATTTGAAAAAGGAGCAAAAGAGATTGAAATAGATGCTGTAGCCCATAAAGGGCGCCTGGTTATCTATGCAATTGCCGAACATATTGAACAGGCGGGAGTTCATTCAGGAGATGCGACTATTGTTTTGCCTCCTCAAAAACTCTACATCGAAACGATTAGACGAATCAAAAACATCACTAAAAAAATTGCAAAAGAACTGGATATCTCAGGACCATTCAATATTCAATTTTTGGCCAGACAAAACGAAGTAAAAGTAATCGAATGTAATTTAAGAGCATCGCGATCATTTCCATTCTCTTCAAAAGTAACTGGCTATAATTTTATTGAAATCGCAACGAAATCAATGATGGGATTAGACAAAGACAAAGCATTAAATAATGAGCATTACAACACTTTAGATTTAGATCATGTTGGAGTTAAAGCTCCTCAATTCAGCTTCTCTCGTTTACAGGGAGCTGACCCTGTACTAGGCGTAGAAATGGCTTCTACGGGTGAAGTAGCGTGTTTCGGCAAAAACCTTCATGCAGCATTTTTAAAAGCAATGATTTCAGTTGGATTCGTAATGCCAAAGAAAAACGTACTACTTTCAATCGGACGAATCGAAGATAAAGCAGGATTTTTGGAATCAGCTCAAAAACTTCATGAAATGGGCTTCAACTTATTCGCAACTGAAGGAACTTCAAAATTCCTAAACGAAAACGGAATCAAAAATACAGTTGTATATAAAGTATCAACAGGTAAATCACCAAACATAGTCGACTACATCAACGAACGCAAAGTCGACCTGGTCATCGATATCCCAAAAAACTACACACGTCAGGAGATCACAGACGGCTACCTAATCAGACGCCGTGCAATCGACATGAACGTGCCCTTACTCACAAACCTGCAAGTTTCAAAAATCATGGTCGAAGCAATCGAACGCTACAGCCTCGACGATTTAGAGATTATGGAGTGGGGGGAGTATGTTTAGTTACTTCTCTTTTCTCAAGTGATGCATTACGTTAATTGCTGCTGTTGCACCATCGCCACCTGAAGCGATTACTTGCTTTACTGCATCTTTTCTAATGTCTCCTGCAGCGAATACTCGTGGATGTGAGCTTTGCATTTGCTGATTTACTTTGATGTATCCTCCATCAAGATCGACCTTGCCTTCAACTAATTCTGAGCGGGGTATGTAGCCGATAAATACGAATACTCCTTTGCATGGAAATTCGTGCTCTTTCTCTTCTTTGTTGTCGTATAAAAGCACTCGATCAACTTTTTCATCGTCGCCTCCGCGAACTTCTTTAACTTCGTTATTAAACATAAATTCAATTTTTGGATTTTTTTCAGCTAAGTCAATCATGTACTTCTCTGCTGTAAACTCATCTCTTCGATGAATAATAGTTACCTTGCTGGCATGTTTTGCTAAAGCAATTCCTTCATCCAATGCGCTGTCTCCGCCTCCTACAATTATGCATTCCATATCTTTATAAAATGCTCCGTCGCAAGTTGCACAGTAAGAAACCCCTTTCCCGCGATACTCGTCTTCTCCTGGCACATTTAAGTGTCGTGGATTTGAACCAAGCCCGAGAATCACATATTTAGCTTTATATTCTTTATCTTTAGTTTTAATAATCACATGATCATCCTGAGGATCCAATTCTTTTACTCCTTCATATCTAACTTCTGCTCCAAATTTTGTAGCATGAGCAAGAATTTGTTGAGCAAGTTCAACTCCTCCTACAGTTTCAATCCCAGGATAATTTTCAATACTCTCAGTTAACATAAGTTGACCACCTGGTGCATCTTTTTCTAAAACTACTGCCTTGGCACCTCCGCGAGCAGCATAAAGTGCGGCACTCAATCCGGCTACTCCGGCACCAACTATTACAATGTCGTATTCTTCCATAATGATAAAAAGTTATTAGTTTTAACAGTTGAAAATGATAGCAAAACCGAACCTTTTTAACAAGAGTATCGACGAGGTATCGAAGGAGTGTCGATCGGGT
>JAUVDZ010000101.1 GCA_030595015.1 Candidatus Peregrinibacteria bacterium
CATTCTTTTTGTTTGAAAAAAGTTCATTGCTGCAGATTTAAACAGATTCAATGAAAGAATCATGTTGTTCATCAACCCATAGGCGCCAGCACTTGTTGCACTAGTTCCTACCAGTCGTATTGCTACATCAAATCCTACCTGCTGTGACTTTTCTCCTACCATTTTTGCAACTTCTTCTTTTGATTGCAACATTCTTACATACGAACTACCTTCCGGGGCACCCGTGTTCATATTCTTCTTAATATTATCGTATCCAAATACTAATCCCTGAAAAGCAGTGAAAATCCATCCTAATAAAGGGATTTTCGAAATTCCACTTTTTTTCCCTTTTCCTAAAAACATTGCAGTTCCTGCTTTCTCAGCTTTGTTCCTCCATTTATCTGATCTCGGACTAACCACAAATTGAAATACTGCCTTATCATCTTCTCCTAATTTTGATAAAACATTAGTTAAAGAATTCAAAGGATCATTTTCAATTTTTTTATATGTTTTTATTGGAAAATAAAAAGGTTTAGCCTGGTATGCATAAAAAGCACGCATTTTGTGTCCTTTTGGATGGATATCATAAGGCTCAGTTATTTGAATATCAGCATCTGGGTAATATGAAGTAATCTGTTTTTCAATTAATCCCCGATAATAAGGGTAAGTAACTACATAAAATTCAACTAGTTTATTTTGCGCAACCAATTCAAAAGAAACAATATCCAAATCAAAAATCCAGTTTCGAAGTCTATTTCTAAAGTTTAATTCACGTATTTCATGAATATTTCTATAGAATTGGGCCATTACACCTATAACTTCTCTGAAATCCTTTTCAACCTGTTTTTCTTTATCTTTCTGTGTTTCTGCTCTTGGCATTGTAATTTTCATATATACAAGCTTTTTGCTCCATTTAACCGCAACAAAATGCCTAAACAGCCAAACGCCGTATTTAAAGCCAAAAAACAGCACTACAAGTAGTACAATTATCTGAATCGGATATTTAAGTATTAAATCGAGCATTTATTTGTTTTTGTTTATTTCTAATTTTCTTAATATTTTAGCACAAATAAGCCAAAAGATCAATTCCCTTGGGGTTCCTTAAATTAAGAATTCTATTGTAGTTTTTTCTCTAGAAAATCATCTAAATCAGAGATTTTAATTCGTTCCTGCTCAAGTGTATCTCTATCGCGAACAGTAACTGATTTATCTTCTAATGTGTCGTAATCAACTGTAATTGCAAATGGTGTCCCAATTTCATCTTGTCTTCTGTATCTTTTACCAATACTACCTGTTAAATCAAAGTCTAAAGCATATTTAGATTTAAGATCATCAAAGATTGAGTCAGCCACTTCAACTAATTCCGGTTTTTTCATTAATGGTAAAATTGCAGCTTTAAAAGGAGCCATTTGTGGCTTCAACTTAAGAACTACTCTTGTCTCGCCTTTAACTTCTTCTTCAGTATAAGCATCAAATAATACCATCAATAATGTTCTACTAAGACCAAAAGTCGGCTCAATTACATGTGGAATATATTTCTCACCTGTTTCCTGTTCAAAATAAGTCATATCTTTTCCGCTGGCTTCCTGATGCCTTGTTAAATCAAAATTGGTTCTATAAGCTAATCCATACAATTCCTTCCATCCGAAAGGAGTGTTGTATTCAATATCAACTGTTCGTTTTGAATAATGTGATAATTCGTCGTCAGTATGTTCTCTTACGCGTGTATTTTCTTTTGCTATACCAACTTCTTCAAGCCATTTATGCATTTCTTCCAACCAGTAATCAAATTTTTCTTTCCACATATCCTCTTTAATAAAATATTCAAATTCCATTAAATCAAATTCAAGAGTACGAAAAATGAAATTTCCAGGTGTGATTTCGTTTCTAAATGCTTTTCCTGTTGAAGCAATTCCAAAAGGAATTTTTTTACGACTCGTATCCAGAACGTTTTTAAAATTGGTAAATATTCCCTGTGCAATTTCACCTCTTAAATAAACAGGATCAGAATCATTTGCAGTTGGGCCTATATGAGTTTGAAACAAAAGATTGAACGTTCGAACATCTGTAAAATTATGATTTCCACAATTCGGACACTTAATTTTATTCTCTTCAATCAATTTTCCTAAATCCTCTGTACTTAAACCTTCAACTTTAATATTTTCCAAAGCATCCTCAATTAAATGATCAGCTCTATGGCGTTTTTTGCACTCCTTACAATCAATCTGAGCATCATTAAAATTCTCTACATGACCAGATGCCTGCCAGACCTTAGGATTCATAATTATTGCAGCGTCAATTCCCACTACATCTTTTCTTGAATGAACAAAAAACTTCCACCAGGCTTGCGTAACATTATTTTTCAATTCAATCCCTAAAGGCCCCAAGTCCCATGTATTAGCCAATCCTCCGTATATGTCTGAGCCAGGAAATACGAATCCTCTTCTTTTACATAAAGATACAATTTTATTCATTAAGTCGTTTTCTTTGGCATTCATTATATTATAGTGGTTATTAAATCGAATTAGATTCTAACATAAATGTTACTGGGCCGTCATTTGTTAAACTTACATCCATCATTGCTGCAAATTCTCCTGTTTCTACTTTTAATCCAGTGTTCTTGCATTTCTCTATAAATTTTTCATATAAATCTTTTGCTAAAGTGGGATCAGCAGCTTCACCAAAATCAGGCCTTCTGCCCTTTTTTAAACTCCCGTATAAAGTGAATTGAGAAACAATAAGCAACTCTCCATTTATATCTTTCACTGACTTGTCCATTGGCTTCCCCTCATTTTCAAAAATCCTTAAATGAGCAATTTTCTCAACTAAATAATCAATATCTTTTGCTGTATCTTTATGACCAATTCCTAAAAAGATCAATATACCTATATCAATTTGACCAATTATTCTATTTCCAACTTCTACTTTTGCTTTAGAAACACGCTGTATTAATGCTTTCATGATTCTTTATTCTTATTTTTAAAATCAAGAACAGCGTTAGATAAAATCTTTAATAAACTCTCAGCTGAAGCGTGATTTAAATTAACCCTACTAACAATCTTTAAAGTAGTTGGCTTTACATTAGGAACTACATATCCAAAATCTAGCACTATTTCATTTTTAGTTAAATGAACTGAAGCAGCGTTGCTATAAACACCTGTTTCCATAGCCGAATCGTATTTAATTTGAAGTTTCTTTTTTTCATCATTTTTTTCATCATTCATAATGATCTTGTTAAGTATAATGAGTTCGCTTCGCTCACGCTAAGCTCGCGATAAGTTTTCGCACGCAAGAGACTATTCGTCTCCTGTTGTTGAAGACTATACAGCACAATTTTACCTTAATTTTCATTATTTAAAAGCCAAATTTCAAATTGCGCCCTTTCATTGACATAGTTTTAGATTATACTCTCTCTGCTTGAAACAATTTGAATTACCAAAAAGATATGTATGCTCTCGTACTTGCAGAAAATATTATCTCAGCATCTTTTATTTCAAATGGCTTAAAATATGAAAATATACTAAGTAAGCCTAAAGTTTTTAATTATGAAGGAATAGATGAATATTCAATAAATAAATATGATTGCATCATTGTTAAAACTCCTGTGTCTCCGACATCAACGAGTGAATATTTAAAAATGCTTAATCAAATTCAATATAATAAACCAATATTTATTCTTATTAATCGTGAATACTTCTTAATAAACCAAAGAATAGAAATTCCCAGTAAATATATTTATCCTTACAATATTTCGATTCGTTTTTTATCAATGGAAATAAAAAAACATATTAAACCAGGATTTATTAAGAATGGACCAAGTACTCTTAAAGTTTATGATCTGGAATTAAATTTGAATAACAGGGAAGCAAAGCGATTTAATCAAACCTTATTTTTGCGTAATAAAGAATTCCAGCTTTTAGAATATTTGATGCGTAATACAAATTGTCTTTTATCCAGACAAATCCTTCTTGAAAATGTTTGGGATAGAAATGCACATATTATGACAAATACTGTAGATGTTCATATTAATTGTCTTCGACGAAAAATTGACAGCAAAGCTGAATTTAAGCTTATAGAAACGATTCATTGCAATGGCTACATAATGCATACAAAGCCTTTTCGTAACAACTAGAACCTCTTTTGCACATAAGTAAACCCTAAAAACTTCACCTAGTTTTTATAATAAACTAT
>JAUVDZ010000138.1 GCA_030595015.1 Candidatus Peregrinibacteria bacterium
TATCACTGATATCACAATAAAACTAAATGTTGATTCCACCATCTATTATCAAGATAACCCAGATGACAGACAGGATGAAGATTCATCCCGTGTTCATCGAAGTTTCCGCTTGCAAAATGCTTCAACAACGTTGGGCTTTTATATTCAGGACGAGTATAAAATTGTGCCAAATATTTTTTCAGTTTTGCCGGGTATGCGGATGGATTATTCAACCTATACTAGAGAATGGGTTTACAGTCCACGCTTCTCATTTACATATCGTTTTTTGCACAACATGGCTTTACGCGGAGGCTGGGGCTATTATTATCAAGCGCCGAACTTTGTATCCTTGTTCGAGCGTTTTGAACAGGAAATCGAATGGAATTTGTTTGAAACGATAAAACTTAAAACAGAGCAATCCGTGCATTACATGAGCGGGATCGAGTGGCAACCTTTAGACGCTTATTCCACTAAATTTGAAGTTTATTATAAAGATTTAGATCACTTAATTACACCCACCGATTCTACTGAGGATAATATACCAAAGAATGAAGGTGAGGGTTATGCCTATGGTTTTGAGGCCTTTCTCCTGAAAAAGCATTCATCGCAAAGTGTGTTTTCCGGGTGGGTAAGTTACTCTTATAGCGTTACAAAAGAGAAAGACCATAAAACACCGCTGCATTTTCGTGATTTTGATCAAACACATTCCATCAGTTTAGTATTCAAGTTTAAACCCCGTTCTAATTTTTCGATTGATACACAATATAAATTTGCCAGTGGATTTCCGTGGACTCCAATTGTTAAAGATCGCTGGGGGAATCCACAGTTTGATGAAACTGAGAAAATAGTCAGGGGAAAGATTAACTCTGAACGTTATCCATATTATGAGCGTTGGGATGTTCGTATAAGCTGGAATAAAAAATTATCAAATGGTTCCAATCTTTTAATCTATCTTGAAGTGATTAATATATTTGGACGAAAAAATGTTTATCAATATTATTGGAGTGATGATTATCGAACTCGATTTAAAAGCTATATGTTACCGCGCATGCCATTTTTTGGAGTTAAATTTGAATTATAGACTTAATTCAAATACGTGGAAAAAGAATTTGAATTTATAAAATTTGAAGAATGAGTGGATTCTAAATACACAATTAATAATAGACGACAGCTAACAAATGGCTCAAGCTGACCACAGGCGCTATGCTTCAATTTAAATTTGAATGCTTCGCATCAAGACTTTTTGGTTTATGAAGTTCAGTGCTCCGCAATCCTGTGACAGCTTAGCCAAATCGTTAAGCCGGCCGCAGGCGACTGCCTGATTTAAATAGGCCTGCAGCCAGCCTTTCAGGTAGCAAATGGCATGGTTCGTAAACTCATAGCGAAATGGAGGATGAAATGGAAAAGCTTGTATTACTAGGTCAATTCTTCGGTGGTTTAGGCATATTCTTCTTGGGGTGTGCTGCGTTTTGGTTTGTGTCGGTTTATAGCGAGAAGAAAAAGTAGTATCGCAAGCTCGCTATGTGATCTCACCTGTCTTTGGTGGAAGTTAGCAAAGGGGCTTTTGATCGCCTACTAACGAATCTTCGCATATGACATCATCGTATAAGTTTAAGCCTTATCGCTGATAACCGGCGATGTCATTATGCACCAAAGGCGTCTCTTCGAGGCAAGCAGGGGTTGCTCTTGGGAGTCTCTATGGGAAACTAAGCCATCTATCTGGAATTTGCACGGCTTTGAATTATTCTGATAATCAGTGATAAACAGGTTGAATATTCAGCTTATTGCAGCGGCGCTGCGGAGATAGGCATGGTTTGGATATTTTATTGCTTGTTATGCTAATCCCTTTTAACTTGCACTCCATGAGGTCATATAATAAAAATGTGGAAAATCAAGATGCTTTTTTCCATGTTTTAAATCAAATGCGATCAATAGGTGGAAATGTTTTCCACCTAAAAGGCTGATATGGTGGAAAATATTTTATCTATTGATAATGTTAGCGGTATAAATAAAAGATATTGACATAGACATAAAATCATTTTAAGTTCTGGTTAGTCTAGTCAGGAGGCAATATGAAAAACGTTTGGCAATTACAAGAAGCAAAAGCAAAATTCAGCGAAGTTATAAATGAGGCTATTCAACATGGTCCTCAAATAATCACTAAACATGGTATTGAAACGGCTCTCCTCATCTCTATAAATGATTATAAAAAAGTAAATAAAAAAGAATCAAAAATATCCCAATTTTTCCGTAATTCACCTTTGGTCAATATTAATTTGGATCTTAGCCGTCCTAAAGATATATCGAGAAATATTGAATTATGAAGTATTTATTAGATACTTGTGTTATTTCAGAGCTTGTCAAAAATGAACCAGATAAAAAAGCTATAAAATGGATTGATTCCATTGATGAGGATAAGTTATACCTTTCTGTTATAACAATTGGCGAACTGGAAAAGGGTATATCTAAATTGAAACCATCCAGACGTAAAGATAAAATCACAGAGTGGTTGCATGAAGATTTACTAATTCGATTTCATGATCGGATATTGAATTTGGATATTAGGGTATTAATCGAGTGGGGCCGATTAACCGCAATCCTTGAAAGCAATGGATTAAAAATGCCTTCTATTGATTCACTAATTGCTGCAACTGCGAAAAAATATAATTTATCTCTTGCTACAAGAAATGAACGGGATTTCCAGAATTGTGATATTCAATTGATAAATCCCTGGAAATAATTCCGCTAACCCATGCGTGGAGATAACT
>JAUVDZ010000020.1 GCA_030595015.1 Candidatus Peregrinibacteria bacterium
TGTTCATTGCTATTTGAATGAAGGAGAGCATTAAAGCATATTTAAAGGTTCACGTCCACTAATGTTATAGAAAAATAAAAAAACCACCCCTATAAAACAAGAGGCGGCTTTTTATACAAAAATTTTTATAGCCACGCGTAATATCCCAAATAAAGTCCTCCAACAATCCAAATTACAGCCCCAAGCGGAAGCAGCCATTTCGTTTTCATTAAACTATTAATAAGTTTTTCCATTTCTTTTGGCAAAAGAAGCAAAATCACACCTTTAAGCACTGCTCCCCAACCAACGATTGTAATAAGCACTTCCCAGCTTGCAACCCACACATTGTGAGCAAGCACGAGAACAACACCGGTAACAAGCGTAACCATAGCCGTAAAAAGCATTAGGCCTTCATTTTTCATCCAGGATTTATAAGCTTTTACGTAGTAACCATTTCGTAGCAGTAAAGCCAGCCCGATAACTACGAGCACAACCGACATCAACTGCGCCAAATAAAGAGAAAGTTCCATACTCTTTTGGGTTAAGAATAAATCATTCTTCACTATACCATATGATTGCCAGAGAAAGGACTTTCTCTGAGAAAGTCCTTTCTTAAAGAAAGTTCATCACAGCGACCTTTTCCTTTGCTTTTCAGCTTGAATAAGAGTAAAATATCGCTGCGCAAGCGCATAAATATGCAAAAATATGACTTTAATAGATATCTTAATTGTAGCAGGAGCTCTCATCCTTGGCGCGATCGTAAGCCAGGCGGTTTTTAGCAGAATAAAATTTGTTGATTTTGATAAGTCGAAAAAGAAAGCTGAGGAAATGCTTAAAAACAGCAAGGAAGAGGCAGCAAAGGTTCGTTTAGAAGCCCGCGAAAAAACTGAGAATGTGAAGCAAAACACTGAAGATACGATTAATCAGATGAAAACGCTTATCCACACAATTGAACAAAATGTAAAATTTAAAGAAGAAGCGCTTGATCGAAGAGAAAGAAAAAATGACCATCTTCGTGGCGTAGCTTTAGATCTAGAGTCTCAAATCAAGGCAAGTGAAGACAAGCACATTCAATTAGAAGAAATGGTTAGGCAAAAACTTGCAACAAGATGTGGTGAACGTATTGAAAATCTTAAACAGGCATTGATCAAGAATTTCGAAGCAAACATAACTAATGATTCAGCTGAAAAGATTTCAAAACAAGTTGAATATGCTCGTGAAAATGCAGAAAAAATTGCTAAAGAAATTCTTAAATCTTCAATGCAAAAATTTGCTGACGAAACATCTGTAGAAAAAAAAGAAGCAAAAGTTAAGGTTAGACGAGAGGAACAAAAAGCTGTAATCGTAGGGCGAAACGCTGAAAACATCAAGCTTATAGAAGAGCTATTAAGTATTGATGTGATTTTCAATGATGAGCCAAATACAATTACAATTGCGACTTTTGATTTACTAAGAAAAAACGTGGCACGTGTGGTGATTGAAAAATTAGTAAAGCGTCGAAGAGTAAATGAAAAAGATATCAGAGATGCAATCGCCGCTGCTAAAAAAGAAATAGAACAAGATCTTTTTGCAGTTGGAGAAAAAGCTATAAAAAAGATGAAGTTTAAGCGGAAATTTCCAAAGGAGCTTATCAAAATTATTGGACGCCTTAAGTACAGAACAAGTTACGGTCAAAATATTCTTCTTCACTCATTTGAAGTTGCATCAATGGCCGAACTTCTTGCCGGCGAATTAGGTTTGGATCCACAATCTACAAAGGTTGCAGCATTCTTTCATGATATTGGAAAAGCGATCGATCAGCATGTAGAAGGTTCATCGCATGATGTTTTATCAAGAGAAATCATGACAAAATACGGTTGTTTTACTGACGAAGAAATTCATGCTGCCTGGACTCATCACGAAGCAGAGACGCCAAATACGCCTATGGCAAGGCTTGTTATGGCTTCTGATGCCATTTCGGCTGGTCGTCCTGGTGCTCGTCAGGAATCTTTAGATAAATATATTGAACGCCTTAAAGCACTTGAAGAAATTGCTCATTCGTTTGCTGGTGTTAGCAAAACTTTTGCGATTTCTGCGGGTCGCGAATTAAGAGTAATGGTTACGCCTGAAGAAATTCAAGACGCTGATATGGAGGATATGGCAAAGGGAATTGTGGATCAAATTGAGGAAAATTTAAGTTACCCAGGAAAAATTAAAGTAAATATTATACGTCGAACAAGGGCTGTCGACTATGCAAAATAACCTTTTTAAAATGTTTGGAAGAAAGAAGAAAGATAAGAAAAAAAAGAAAGGCATGATGGAAAAAGTTGTGATGGGTGCAATTGTGGGAGGCGCAATTGGATCTGTTGTTGGGATGACTGTTGCTCCAAAAAAAGGGGAAGAGACAAGGCAAATCCTCAGAGATAAAGGAACAGAAGCTTATAATAAAAGTCGAGAATTTATGAAAGAACATGAACAAGAAATTCAGGATGTAAAGAAAAAGAGTGGCAGAATTTGGCAATATTTAAAAAAACGTTTACGAAAAAAATAGAATTAGGTACAATTACAAACCTTCGTTTATATAAGGCTTATGGCAAAAAAGAAGAAGAAGCAGTCGCAGAAAATAAAGAAGGCTAATTTAAAAAAAGCCCAGGTTAAGCGTGCAAAAAAACAACAGACAAAAAAGAAGCAGCAAACAAAGAAAAAACCGCAGCCAGCTAAACAAAAGCAGGTTAAACAAAAGGCTAAACCTGCTCCGCCGACTAAGCAAAAAAAGCCTTCGAAAATTAAAAAAACATATGCAATTATTAAAAAGAAAATTGTACACGATTTTCGAAAACCTTCAATTGCCGTGGTTTCAGCGTTGGCTTTATTTATAATTTTTCAAATTACATCAATTATTCTTACATCAAGTCTTGTAAATCAGGTTGCTCCGGGTACCCGCGTTGCCGGAATCAATCTCGCTTCTCTTAAAATGGATGAAGCATATAACAGGTTAGTGGCTAGTGGAGGGGAATTTATGGAACAGCCAGTTACAATTAAATTTAACAATCAGGAAATCGCACTATTGCCGGCTCAGCTAGGGATTGAGCTTGATACTCCTGCAACAATTGCAGAAGTTGATTTCGTAAAATTTGATAATTCGAATCTTGCAACTATTGTAAGTGCTGCATGGACTCGTGATGACTTGGCTTATGTAAGCAATATTGATATTGAGAACGCACGGCAAATAATTGAAGAACAATTCGTATTTGATGAACAAAAAACTCACAATGCAAGATTAGCTTTTGAAGATGGGGTACTCACAATAGTTCCTGAAAATGCAGGCAAAGCAATCGACACAAGACAGCTTTATCAGGATATTAAAGACCGCACGAACAGGCTTTCACATGATCCGATTGAAGTCATCGCTCATGACTTCACACCGCTTGTTACTGCCGTAGATCTTGAAGCACAGTTAGATGATATTAAAGACAAACTTAATCAAACAATCGCTTTAAATTATGAAAATTTTAACTTTAATCTTCAGTTAATCAATAATATAGATTGGGTTAGATTTGGGTACACAGATGTTCTTAATATTGGAGAAACAGCCAGTCTTGATCTTGAACTTCCAAAAGGTAGTTTGTTTGAATTCCCGGAACCAATTACACTTAAAAATCAGTTGCAAATTGAAATCCTTGAAGAGCCATTTAGCGCTTATGTTACAGAAAAACTCACTCCTCTTCTTGAGACTCTTCCTGAAGATGTGAAAATTTATACAGACGAAGAAGGTAATACAATTATCGAAGGAAAAGGAGAAAATGGACAAACGATTAATCGAGATTTTTTATTAAAAGGAGTTATGCTTGCAGTGAATAGTCGAATTGACGAAGTGCCGATCCCTATACAGTTTCAGCCGGCTAACGTTGATGTTTCTGAAGATCTTCAAAAGCTTGGAATCACAGAATTAATATCAACAGGGCGCAGTGCATTTGCAGGGTCAACCTGGAGTAGAATCCATAATATCAACACAGGGATCAGCAAATTCCAGGGTCACATCATCAAACCCGGAGAAACTTTTTCATTCAATACGATACTCGGTCCGGTTGATGCATACACCGGGTATAAGCCAGAATTGGTTATAAAACCTGAGGGAACAATCCCGGAATATGGAGGCGGACTTTGTCAGGTTTCATCAACAATGTATAGAGCGGCTTTATTAGCAGGACTCCCAATAGTTGAACGATCTCCTCATTCTTATGCGGTTTCTTATTACTCGCAACTTTACGGATATGGGCTTGATGCAACGATTTATCCGGGTGTTCATGATATTCGATTTGTTAATGACACGCCTGCTCATATTTTGATTCAGGGATACACAGAAGATACTCGTGCATTTTTTAAATTTTATGGAACAAGTGATGGTAGAAGCACAGAATTAGAAGGTCCGTACTTGGGTGGATATCATGCTCCAGGACCGGCTCAAATAATTGAAACTGCTTCAATGGCACCGGGAACAAGAAAACAAATGGAAGTGCCGCATACAGGATTTAACGCAACCTGGTACAGACATTTAACAAATGCTGCAGGCGAAACAGTTAAAGAAGCAATTTATTCTCAATATCGGGCTATTCCGGCAAAAATATTAGTAGGGCCGGCAGCAGCAGTTGAAGCAGCAGAACCGTCTGTCGAAACTTAACCTTCGATTTCTTTTTCCATTTCTAATGCAATCCTATTTTCAGGAGCTTCTTTTAGTGCAAGGCGAAGGTAATATTTTGCTTGCGAGTTTTTGCCAAGTTCATGTTGAAAATCAGCAAATGTTAATAAGAAGTTAACATTTTGAGGATCAAGGCTTATAGCTTTTTTATACATCTCCTCAGCTTTTAAATTGTCTTTTAACGCACGATATACTTCTGCAGTGCTCATAAACCGTCCAGCTCTTGAAGAGTCTAATATGATCGCTTTTAAGTATGCTTCCAAAGATTCTTTAAGATTTTTTTGTTCATATAAAGCACGTCCCAAATTACTATGCGCAACAGCATCTTCTTCATTTTCTTCAATTAATTCCCGAAAGATTTTTTCTGCCTGATCAAATAATTCACTTTTCAAATAAATTAAACCAAGTTTTTTACTGGCATCTTTATAGTTTTTATCGATTTTATATACTTTTTCAAAATGTTCCTTTGACTCATTTAGCTCACCGTTTTCAAAAGAGGCCATAGCCCGCGTATAATAGATTTTAATTTGAGTATCTTTGTTTCCATGTACAGCTTTTTCTTTTTTCTTCCTATCTCTATGAAAAAATTTCAACATAGATTTTACAGCTTTATTTTTTTCGTCAATAAACATTTTTTCAATTTGCACGCCTTTCATAACAATGAAATATTGGCGTACAAAAATTAGAATTAAAGCCAGAAATGATAAAGCAACTATATAAATCATTTAAGATTCGTTAGAGTACTCACCTTTGCCTTCGGTTACCACCTTTTTAATATCAGCAATAGGGACAATTTCAAAACTATGATCAGGATACAACAATTTAATTTTTTGATTTAATATATCAAGTCCAATTACTTTTGCATCACCTTTTTTAACTTTAACAATGCTTCCGTATTTTGGAAGATTTTTCTTTAATTTTTTATATTCACTAACTTCATATCTTAAGCAGCACATTAATTTGCCGCAGCACCCAGACAGTTTTGCGCTACCTTTGCTTTCTAAATTTTGAGATCGTACCATATCCATAGTTATACTTTGTAAGTCATTAAGCCAATTTGAGCAGCATAGTCCTTTCCCGCATTTCCCTCTTCCACTCACGATTCTTGCTTTGTCTCGTGGTCCTATTTGTTGTAAGTGGATTTGTTTTTGAAAAGTTTTTGCCAGATCTTTTACTAATTCTCTAAAATCTACGCGGTCATCAGCTGTAAAAATAAAATTAATTCGACTTCCATCTAAAGAATATTCAACGAATTCTAAAATCATTTCCAGTTTATGTTCTTTAATTTTATCACGACACTTAAGCATTGCATCAGCTGACTTCCCTCCATTCATTTCCATTTTTTGGATATCGTTTGCAGTAGCTTTTCTTAAAAAAGAAAAACTTTTTTGAATTTTTTCATGAGTCTCAGGGACTTCCCGCCCTGCATAATGAACACGTCCAATATTTTCTTTATTATCCTCGTCATGATAAATTGCGTAATCATTAGCTTTCCAGTCAGTTTTATCGCCTTCTGGAATGAGGATTTCTTTACGAGTGAATTGATCAAATATACCTGTAACTTTCATTTAAATTGTTGTTTTAAGTGCTAAGTTTTCAAGCGCCAGTCTCGCATTAATATTTCTTTTAAGCAGACTTCGGGTTTCTTCAGTTGACGCAAGAAGATCAAGATAATACTGCTTTTTTTCAGGAGTTATCGTATCAACGTCGATTCCTGAGTGGAGTTTTGTTCTAACCAAGTGAGTGAACACATCAAGAAATTCATCAGGCGACTTTTCTTCTTTTAAAATCTCATTAATAGTCTCAAACTTTGTATATAAAGGTTTGTCCTCCAAAAACTCACAGAGAACATTATACATGTTTAAATACTTCTGGAGAAGCTCAGAATTTTCTAAAAGGCGAATTGCTTTTCCACTTTTTCCAAGAGAAAGCGAAGCAACCTGCTTAATTATATCCGGATCTTTATCCGGATATAAATCAGTTAATTTTTCCTCAATAAATTTATTCGAGTATGCAGTAAATTTGATTAGTCGAACTCGCGAAATAATTGTAGGTAAAATTTCTCTGATATTTGAAGTTGTCATTATAATCATTGTATTCGGAGGAGGCTCTTCGAGCGTTTTCAAAAGGCAATTTGCAGCTTCGGGAGTTAGTCGTTCTGCCCCTTTAATAAGCAATAGTTTGTAGTTCGCTTGCTTGGTCATTTGCAATCTCGCAATAATATCTCGAATTTGTTCAATTTTAATTGATTCACCTTCGTCACTTCTTAATATAATTGTGTCTGTATGATTTCCGCTTTGCAATTGCTTACAAGTCGGACAGGTATTACAAAGATTATTATTGCATTGAAGAATATTTGCCAGTCTTTTCACAATCGAAAACTTTCCCACCCTTGAAGGGCCAGAAAATAAATAAGCATGCGTTAAATTTCCGGACTCGATATCCTGCTCAATCATCTCTAATTGTTTTTTGTGTCCTATGATATTCCAGTTGTACATTGGTGGCGAGTTATACGAGCCACCCGCGAGCGAATAGTACTGTCGCGAGCGTAGCATGAGCCCCGCTTTGGCGGGCGAATTCTTTAGCTGCGTTTAAGGGTTTATAGTCTGCCAGTTTTCGCCTTGTCTTACAAGCAATTCTTTTGCTTTTTCCGGATGTTTCATGAGCGCTTTTACAAAGATTTCTAAGCGCACTTTATTTTGTGAACCTTTAACCAGCACAATGTCACCAAAATTCATGATTTCTTTATAATATTGAGCAGCCTCTTTTGCTGAAGGAAAACTTTTTATAGTAGATGAATCCATGCCATGTTTATTTGCAGATGACGCACCATACCTCACATCTTCACCTACAGTTAGCAGTAAATCACAGTATTTTGGGATTTCCGCTCCCACTTCTTCATGCATTTCTTTTGAATATTTGCCCAGCTCGTTCATATTTCCAAAAATAAAAACCCGGCGCTTGTCGCGACTTTTTCCAAAGGAATCTAAAACCTTCAATGACTCTTTAACCGCTTCAGGAGACGCATTATATGAACTATCCAAGATCAGACTTTCTTTAATTCCCTCAATCAGACTTAATCGCCCGGGAGGTAATTTAAATTCAGAAATCGCTTCGACAATATCATTAACTCCTACATTTTCAAGAAATCCAACAACGATTGCCGGCATCAAACTTTCAGTCCAATATTCTCCAAATAACGAAGCATAAAATTGATATGAATTTCCATTATTTTGAACATCGAATTCAATTCCTTCTTCTGTTTGTTTAAAGTTGGCTATCCGATAATCTGCATGATTTTTTTCCCCATAAGTACAGGAATCGTCTTTTTGGATAGTCGAAGTATATTGATCATCCTGATTGATCAAACATAGCTGTGCTTTTTCATAAATCTTACTTTTTTCCTTAAAAATTTCATTAATATCTTTAAATTGCGATTCATCTAGGTGGGCTGACTTTATGGCCGTAACAACAGCAATATTCGGCTTTGCCAAACTGGTGAGAAAGTCCATATCACCTGGTTTATCCACTCCCATTTCAAGAATAATATAATCATATTTATCATCTACAAAAAAAGTGCGCACAAACCCTTTCCAAAGAATTTTCGCCCAATCTTTCGCAGACCCAAATCCGGAATCCTGATGCAAAATTGTCAAAGGAAGACCAAACTCAGAATTAAAACTTTTCTTGTTTTTGAGTACCCGATATTTCTTACTAAGTACATCATACATAGCATCTTTACATGTTGTTTTCCCAACGCTTCCAGTCACACCAATCACCTTTGCATTCATTCGACGAAGCTTAATTCTCGCAAGAATTTCAAGTTTTTTAAGAACGATTTTTTTTAATATCGATTTCATTTATAATGGATCTAGAAATAGCCGCAGATATTATATGTCAAAATGTGCAAAATTAAAAATTTTTGGTCATGTCCAAGGTGTTTTTTTTAGAGATTTCACTGAAGAAAAAGCCAAAGAACTCAGTTTAACCGGCTGGGTGCGCAACATGCCTGATGGCACAGTAGAAGCCTTAATCGAAGGTCCTCAAGACTTGATTGAGAAAATGATTGCCTATTGCAACCAAGGCCCATCTAGCGCACAAGTTGATAAAGTTGAAGTTGAATGGGTTGAGCCTGAAGGATGTGAAGGATTTGAGGTGAGGGATTAAAAAGGATTTACATGGTAAGGACGAGGTCTCGGGTTCAAATCCCGATCGTGGCTCCATTTTTGGCTTGTGCAAGCCAAGGACAGGGTCGTTCGTACATTTTAATCACTCAATATTATATCGTGTATTTCATTGATTTTATTATTGATGAGTTCTTTTTGTGTGCTATCATCAATTTCTGGATCAGCAGGGAAACTCACTCTAACTTTGAGAATTTTATTATTTGGAAAAGTGAAAAAATATTCTTTTTTCATTCTGCCATGGTTAGCCATTACAGAGGATTTTGTGTACTGCAATAACACATCAGGATGCACTTGTTTTTCTTGTAGTATAACTTCACCATAATACGCATCTGAGCTATACCTAGATATTGATTCGTTGAATTCTTTTGCATTTCCTAAGACTTCGTGATTATTGTCATAAACAATTACATTCACACCTGAGTCGGTAAAACCTAGCACGTTGGTTTCGCCATAACCTATTTCTATTGAATTGGTTTCTTGGAGAGTACGATTATGTTCAGCGAATTTTTGTGTCAGTTCATCAATTAGCCAATCTGTATTTACTGTAGATTGTGATTTTTGTATGTCTTGTGCTGTATTTGTGTCATTAACTATTTGCGTCTGAGTACACCCTGTGATGGTTGATATCACTAAAATTAAAAAGAGTATTTTTTTCATATTATTTTGAATTATAAATTAGTTACGGTATACACATATTTCTTTGAATCCAGTCGCCGTAAAAAAGCATTATGCATTTTTCTTCAAATATCCAAATATTTAGTACAAATATCAATCCTAAAATTGCAGAAATAATTAGTAGGTTTCTAACTTTTTTTTCAGATTTAAAAATGAAACTTAACAATATAGCTAATGCAGATATTATTAAATATATGATTTTAACTTTATCTAGTTCTAAACCGGTATGATTTGCTTGGTTTTCAATGAGAACATAATAATTAAAGCCCAGTATAGATAATAAAATGAAGACCAAGAATATAATACTGACAGTTAATTTTGTATTTTTCATATAAATAGTTACTTAGCTAGAGTATATCATATGCTATAATCGTCGTACTGGGTGTGCCCCTCTAGCACTTCTCAACACAACCAACTCGCTCATCAACTTTACGGCATACTGTAGCGAAAAACGCCCTTCAATAACTATCATCTATACATGGTAAGGGTGTACCCTCGAGACTCTCTTACTAACAAATAACTTACATGGTTTATCTATTCTGCAAAGTATAAGGCCAATCTTTAGGCTTGCTTACCAAGTTAGCTTCAACAGGATTATTTAAAATATAATTATAAATATATTTATAATGAGTTTGATTTATAATTGGAACTAAGTTGTAAATACCTTGAAAAACATGCCCAGAATGATCATATTTACCTATGTAGTATTTTGCATATGATAGCTTGAGTCTGTGCATAAATTTTGAAATATACTTTTCATTAATGTTGTTTTTAAGTAAAAAATGAAAATGATTTGGCATAATACAGTAAATATCTATCTTCATTTTGTACTCTGTTTTAAGAAATGCAATTTTATACATAAAAAATCTATAATCAGCTTCACATTTAAAAATTTTTATTCCCAAAACACTTCTGTTACAAATGTGATAATAAGCACCTTTTTTTAAATTTGACCTATCCATATAGGCATCATACAAAAGAGTTATGAAATTTTTCTAAAAAAAATCTAAAAAGTTTTGTGGTCAAAATAGGTTTGGCTTCATAATAGTTATGGCGCCAAAACTATTATGGCCTCAAAGTAAGTTTGGCATCAAAACCAAAAAAACCCCAACCTTACGGCTAGGGCTTTTCAAATTTTTAGCATCATACTGCAACTAAGCAGTTTTTGCCTGGTCTTTCACTGAATCAACGATTGCTTTAAAAGCGTCTTTATCGCTAACTGCAAGTTCTGCAAGCATTTTTCTGTTCACTTGCATGTCTGCATGAAAGCATCCATTGATAAATCGGCTGTAGCTGATACCGTTTGCACGGCAAGCTGCATTGATTCTTGTGATCCATAGGCTTCTGAAAGTTCTCTTTTTCAATCTGCGGTCCCGGTACGCGTTGATCCCTGCTTTCATGACAGCGTTCTTTGCTTGTCTGAAAGTTTTGCTTCGGAGTCCTCGGTAACCTTTGGCAGCTTTGATAACTTTTTTGTGCCTACGGTGGGCTGCTACGCCTCTTTTAACTCTTGTCATAAGCTTAAATTAAGAAATAAGTTTAGCTAATATTTTTTGTTGTGGTGCTTCTGCAACCTTACCTTTTTTGTTAAGTTTTTTCTGTCGTTTAGATTTATTTACAAGAAGATGATTCTTGCATGATTTTTGAACGATAAATGTTCCTCTTCCTGTCTTTTTTACACGTTTTTTTGCACCGCTATGTGATTTTTGCTTCATAATAATTTGATTATTTAAGTGGAGTTAATATCATAATTAGATTGTATCCCTGTCGTTTTGGACCTTCTTCAATGTTCGCATATTCCGCTAGATCATCCCCAAATTGTTTCATTTTTGTTATTGCCAGATCCACATGCGCAAGTTCTCTTCCTTTAAATGTCAGTGCAACTTTTACTATATTTCTTGCTGCCAAAAACTTTATTGCTTGCTTCTTCTTCACCTCAAGATCATGTACATCCGTTCGAAATCCGATCCTCACACCTTTTACTTCTGTCTGCTTTTGCATTTTTTTATGCTTAGCATCAATCTTTTTCTGCTTGTATTGGTACTTTCCATAATCCATGATTTTACATACTGGTGGATTGGCATTTGGAGACACCTCTACAAGATCCAAGTCCTTACTTTTGGCTTCTTCATAAGCTTTTTCAGTAGCCATGATGCCAAGCTGTTCACCTGCATCATTGATTAACCTAATCGTAGGAACTTTGATATATTGGTTTATTCTTAGTCGTTTACTAATGTTTTTGGGTTAAGAACAAAAGGCCTTAGGATAATATTGAAATAAGCCCTAAAAGTCAAGGAAAGATGAGGATATTTAAGCTGCGCATCGGTGGCTCTTTGCAGCAAATCTTCCATACCTGTCTCTAATCCGAGCAGTAGTAGTTTGAATAGTAGCTTCTTCGCTCTCTTCTTCGCTCTCCATTTCTCGTTCTTCTGCAGCCCTTTCTTCTTCTTTTCCTTCTCGTCGTTTTCGATCCCATGCTTTTTCAAAGTCAGTTTTTGCTCTGATTAAGAAGACAGCATTAGTTCCTTCGTAATCTTGATATACATCAACAACTTTAATATCATTTTCTTCACAAAGCTGTTCCATTTGAGCAACGGTT
>JAUVDZ010000015.1 GCA_030595015.1 Candidatus Peregrinibacteria bacterium
AACAGCTGAAAAAGACCGAATCAAATTTCAGGAAGATCAAAATATATTATTTGAAAAACTGCTGCCATACGCAATGGTATTAGGCTTAGGTAATAAGTGGGGAGAAGCATTTAAAGACATTTACACAAAACCGCCAGCATGGTTTCAGGGCGCTGACATGGATGGATTCAACTCATACCATTTAGTAAATAGTTTAAGCAACTTCAACACACACGCAAACACAGCATTTGCATCATCACCAAGAAGCTCAAGCGGTGGAGGTTCATCAGCATGGAGTGGCGGAAGCGGATTCTCCGGAGGTTTCTCAGGAGGCGGATTTGGTGGAGGCGGCGGCGGAGGTTGGTAGGATTAAATCAATAGAATAGTAATTTATTTAACTATGAATGTGTTTCTAAAATTTTTACTTGTAGCTCTTTTATTTTCATTTAATGTTTCGAATGTTTTTGCGGGTGGACCGCTTGGATATACAGCATATTTTTATTGTGAAAATTCAATAAATAACAAAATTTTTGATGAGCCTGAAGAGATTGATATAAAAAATTATGACCCTCTGTCGATATCTTATATTGACACTATGAATAGAGGTCCCATGAGACACAGTTATCTACTTGATAGTTTTCATTTTGAATCTGAAGGTGTCTACTATCATATAAAGTCAGGAAATTCACCTTCATTTTTACATAAAAAAGATCCAAATAGAAATAGTTTTCATAAAGAAAAACTTACTGAATCTTTAGAGAAATGTTCTGAAAAGATGACCGATGAAGAATTTGAATTTGTAATGTATCATTTAGGAGTTTGGCATAGTATAGCTGGCAATTCTTCTTCATATGACTTTATTGTAACTCCGTATTTTCCAGAAGTAGTAGAAAATCTTCATAAAAGTTTGACACATGATGGACAACGCAGAATTATAAAAAGAGAGGGAAATTGGTTAGTAGCATATACAAAGCCTCAAATTATGGGTTCTTTGGTAAATTTCTTGATAATCGGAATTGGGATAACTTTAGTTATGTTGATTATTTACAAATGGACTCATCGGCGGAACTCGAAAAAAACCTAATATGCAACGTTGAAATAGATGATTCTCCTAAAGCCCCATCTCTTCCCTAAGCATTTCAACCTCATCACGAAGTTCTGCAGCTTTTTCGAACTCTAAGTTTTGCGAAGCTAAATCCATTTGATCTTCAAGTGTTTTAATCAAATGTTTCATTTCTTCTTTTGGAACAGCCTTCATATCACGATGCTTATCTTCTTTTGGCCCTCCATGAAGAGTTATATTTTTAACTGCTTTAATAATTGTCTGAGGAGTAATGCCGTGCTTTTTATTATGTGCAATCTGTATTTCTCGACGTCTTTCAGTTTCATCAAGTGCTTTCTTCATTGCATCTGTAATTTTATCACCGTACATCACAACATGCCCATTAACATTACGTGCACATCGTCCAATAGTTTGAATCAATGCAGAAGCTGATCGCAAGAATCCCTGCTTATCAGCATCCAGAATCCCAATAAACGAAACTTCAGGAAGGTCTAATCCTTCACGTAAAAGGTTGATCCCAACCAATACATCAAACTTACCTAAACGCAGGTCGCGCAATATTTCAATTCGTTCAAGTGTATCAACATCAGAATGCAGATATTGCACTTTAATCCCCTGTTCTGCTAAATAATCAGTAAATTCTTCAGCACTTTTTTTAGTTAGAGTTGTAATCAACACACGCTCCTTCATTTTCATTCTGCCATGAATCTCTTTTAATAAATTATCAACCTGACCTTTAGAAGGACGAACCTCAACAACCGGATCAATAAGCCCGGTCGGTCTGATAATTTGCTCAACAACTTTATTGTTTGTCTTAGCCATTTCATATTTTCCAGGAGTAGCCGAAACATAAATTCCCTGCTTTGCATGCGCTTCAAATTCCTCAAATTTAAGAGGACGATTATCAAGAGCCGAAGGCATTCTGAATCCATGCTCAATCAAAGTTTGCTTTCGCGATAAATTACCATTATGCATTGCTCCAATTTGCGGAACAGTCATGTGCGATTCATCAATAATTACCAAAAAATCATCAGGGAAATAATCAATTAAAGTTGATGGCTGCTCACCAGGCTCACGGTCATTCAAATAACGGGTGTAGTTCTCTATTCCGCTGCAATACCCCGTTTCCAAGAGCATCTCGATGTCATATTCTGTTCGGGTTTTGATTCTTTCTGCTTCAAGATTTTTACCAATTTTCTTAAGTTGATCATACCTTTCTTTAAGATCTACCTGAATATTATCAACTGCGCCCTTAATTCTTTCTTCAGTTGTAACTGAATGCTTCGCCGGAAAGATCTTAACCTCTGTAAGCTCTCGCAACTCTTCGCCTGTAAATGCATCTGCTTCACTAATTCTTTCAAGTTCATCTCCAAAAAACTCCAATCTAAAAATTGTATCACCTGAAGGAGGATAAACCTCTACAGTATCACCTATCGCATGAAACATGCCACGACGAAATTCAAGTTGCGAACGAGTATATTGAATATCTGTTAAATGTCTCAAAATCTTATCGCGCTTATAATTTTCACCTGTTTTAACTTCAACTGAAACATTCTCGTATTCAGCAACATTTCCGAGTCCATAAATACAAGAAACCGAAGCCACAATTAAAACATCATTTCGGGTAATCAAATTCTGTGTTGCCTGATGCCGATACTTATCAATTTCTTCATTAATCGACGAATCTTTTTCAATATATGTGTCAGTTGCCGGCATATAAGCTTCCGGCTGATAATAATCATAATACGAAACAAAGTAACTAATCGCATTATCCGGAAAAAACTCCTGGAACTCAGTACAAAGCTGAGCAGTAAGCGTTTTATTATGTGCAAGAATCAGAGTAGGTTTTTGCACCTGCTCCACAATATTCGCCATAACAAAGGTTTTTCCAGTTCCAGTCGCACCCATTAACACCTGATGTTTTTCTTTTTTGTTGATTCCTTTTACAAGTGCTTCAATAGCATCAGGTTGGTCACCCTTTGGCTTATAATCCGAGACTAATTTGAATTTACGGTTGCTCATAGCCAAATAATTTTACCAGAAAACGCGAAATATGCAACCTAGCTTATTTGAAATACGAACATAAAAAGAAGATAATCAAATTAGCTTAATTAAAATTTTATGAAAAAATTTCTTTTATATTCGCTTGTGATAACTATGTTTGTTGTTGTTATGGGCACAATGTTTATTTTTGGAATTTTTGATATCCGGGATGGTTCAGTTAATCTGATTGGATATAATACTCAGGTTAATCCTGTTGATATGCATAACGAAATCGTGGATTCATTGCATACCATAGCGCTTAATTCACAAAATGCACATGATCTTTATTTTGAACTAAATGAATCAAGTGATCTTAATGATCTCGAAAAAACAGTGAACATAATCGAAGATAAAATGTTTAAATTAAAAAAACTGGTTTTACAATACGGTGATGAAGTAATGATTGATGGCCACAAGATTTACGGCAACACTTTAGAAAAACTGGTTAACAACTATTTAAAATCACTTACATTTTTTAGTCAAAAAGGATTATTACAGGAGAACATCGATTCATTTAAAAACTCCCTCGAATTCGGCCAAAACGAGCTAAACACTGCGCATAACACATTTACTGAAATTCTAAATTCTTAAGAGCTAGTAAAAATAATTATTTCCGGCATTCCATAACGCATAACCTTTCCATCCCTGATCATTGGTTGCTTTTACCTGTGCATCAACATACCACTGCCCATAATTGTTCACACGCCAGGCAAATGCCTGAAGCCATGGACGAACTTCGGTATTGGTACCTTCCAGATATTTATTAAACAAACGTAAACTTTCAGCAACAAAATAATAAGGCTCATCACCTGGATTCGCATATCCAGCAAAACCAGGACCAAAATGTGAAGGATAAACCATCGGATAAACAACATCAATATATGGACCTAAACAAGCCATCTTCTGCCCAGTCGATCTTGAATCATATTCATTATTCCAAACAATCACACCATAAACATCAAGACTAAGTTTGCTCTCATAAGGAAGCAACCTGTCATGAACACGTGCTATAAAATTTCTGATTACTTCATATTTTTCAATATTCTCTTCATCAAAATTATAAACAGTTTCATTTACAGGACCCATAGTCGGAAAGCGAATATAATCAAACTGAATCTCATCAACTCCAGATTGAGCCAACTCTTCAGCCAAACCTAAAATATAATCCTGAGTTTCTTCATTTGAAGGATCTAACCAAACAGCCCCCTCGCGTGTAGCCCAGGGACCACCAGAAGCGCTTTGAATAGCCAAATCCGGCCTATTGGTCGTAAGATTAATATCTTTAAAAATTACAATTCTTGCAGTTAAATAAATACCTTGTTCATGCCAATATTTCACAAAATTAGCAAGATCAGGATATTGAATGTGATCCTGCGCATTTGAACTCTGTGCCAAAGGAACATCAGTTTCAAAATAAACATGTCCATCAATCTCTTTTACATCAAAAACAACCAACTGCCCGCCCTTTTCTTTTAATTGATTAATCAAACGCGGCCCCTGATCAGACATCGCACTATAAGCAGTTAAATAAATACCCCAGGGATTTTTTGGGGTAATTGGATGATTCAGTTTAAATGCCGGAATATCAGGAATCACAACTTCATCATCCGGCTCAAAATCCGACTCAGGATTCGCCTCGAGGATTGCATTTTTGAAATCTTTAATTCTGTAATGCCTTGAATTTGAAAGGAAAAGTCCAGCTAAAGACTGCTCCTCTTCGCCCGTGATTGTATAATGAAATTCTCCGTTTTTATAAGTAAGATTTTTTGGATTATTCACCTCTAGTTTATTGAATTTATAAGCCAAATATTTCCAGAAAGTTTTTCCTTTGGATGTTGGAGTAAATTCAAATGGCTTACACGTTTCATATGGGAGTGGCTCTTCATCAACATATTCAACACCTGCCACAAATGGATTAAAATTAAATTCAACTTCTGAACGTGCAGTTTCACCAAATTCACGATTAAAATGTCTTACCCATTCTTCATCAATTGCCTGAATTCTTGGAATCATCATTGCATCAAATTCAGGATCATTTGGAAGACGTGAAGGTCTTGCTCCAACTAAAAATGCTGCATCAACAAATTCATCAATAGCAGCCATTTCGTCTTCACCATCAGGAAAAAGCCCGTTTGGGTAAGCAAGGGAATTCATTTCAAATCCTATGTAATCTTCGGCCTCCTGAAGCGTCGCGCGAATATCTTCAGCTGAAATTTCACTAAGATCATCATGATAATAAGTATGACTTGCAACCTCGCGACCAGTCTCTCGTAAATACTCGATCTTACGCTCAAATCTTTCTGGCTGACCGAATCCCCCAGGCAATACAAAGAATGTCGCCTGTGGTCCAAAATCAGGGTAATCCTGATGAAATTTATCTAACATAGCAACAGCAGATCTCGGGTCAATCGACTCATCAGATAAATATCTAAACTGATCCATACTCGCATCATCAAAAGTCAAAACAAACGGAAGAGTCCCAGGTTCTAAACGCGCGAAATCCATATTGATAAACTCATCAACTGAAATCGGTCGAAAATCGTTATTATAAAGCCACAAAAGATCATCATAAAAAGTATCCGGCGAACGTGTCCAACGCGAATCAACCTCTCCAAAATTATGATATTCAAGGATAGGAATTCTCGGAGGATTGTCTGCGTCATATGCAATTTTCACCATCTCTGGAACTGGTGGTTCTTCAATTGGCGGAACAGGGTGCGGTTTTTGCACTGTAGTCAAAAAAGCAATAAATCCAACAATTAAAATGGCAACAATTATGCGTACAACTTTCATATTTGAAATTTTTGATAACGTAGGTTTGATTTTATTTGAAGGGTGCGCGAAAAGCAAGTTTTTGTTTTAAGAATGAAGGCTGGCGGGATTTTGGGCGCCTTCATAGGGTTTATCCACCACATTGGCGGAAACTCTGGAAAGCGATAAGAAGAATCGGAAGAAATGTGATGACAAGCAGTTTGTGAGCGGTAGTAGCCATAATGTCCTTTCCGTTTTTAGCGGTTAAAGAAGCCCAATCAACTTGAAAAACAAAATTCCAATTCCAGCAAGAATAAGTATTAACCCAATTGGCGAAACAGATACGCCACTACTTTTTTGTGACATCGAATCGCCTCCTGTTGTTTTGCGCCAGCCTTTAAAAGAGCAGACGCATTGCACATTAAGTGAATGGCATTGCGCCAAGGAAGTTGATGATAACGGCGAATCTAAAATATGTCAACATAAAGCGCCCTGAAGTTTGTATGTGCGCACTTTTTGCATACGATCACGATTGCGACGGCCGTGGTTTTATGAAAATCGCAATTTATATTGCCTGACCTTTTGATCGATTGTTGAGTCGGATTGATGCGCGAGTTCGTGGTGGTTAGCGCATAGTGGCTGCAAATCATCGTGTGATCGAAATTTTGCCCATGGTTTTTTATGATGGATTTCGGTTGCAGGTCTGTTGCAATTCTTGATCGAACATTTGCCGTTGGTTTTGACTAAGACTTCACGTTTTTTTTGGGCTGGGATAGGCCTGGACTTTGACTCACGAACCTTGCGAGACTTCACTTCTTTTTCTTTTGGAACCATTGCAAGGAGCTTTTTCATAACATCATTAAAGGTTTCGCCTTTTTCTTTTAGTTTCCGCAATTCCAATTCAACCTCTGGTTCAACCTGAAAACTTAAAGTTTTAAAATCCCTCCCGGGAGGGATTTCCATTTTCGGAGCTTTTTGTTCACGGGCATATAATTCAAGAGCTGGTTTGCTCATTGTTTGAACCTTTTTTGCCAAATCTTTTTGATTTTCTTTTGTTGCCATTGTTGCGATTGCCCTCATTCTATGGACTCCAACTTCCGGCAATATTTCTTTAAGTGCCGGTTTATCTTCAATATGTTTTTGAATCTGGAACACACATTCAACAGTTTTCCTTCCAACTCCTCCGACTTTTGCGGCATATTCGTAAATTGATTGAAATTTATGTTTTTTATGAAGTCCGCGTTTTGCAATTTCAGGAAGTAGGGCAACAAACTTTTTTGTCCATGCCCTGGCATTTTTACCATATGACAATCCAAGATCCCATAGTTTTTTATCATCCATATATATTGATTAAGGACCTAAAATGATATCAAAAAACCTCAATCAAAACAAGACTAAATGGCTTAAGTAAGCGACTATACAATATTTTGCAACAGCTGCGAACGAGTCCGAATTTAACATCGCGCCCTCGTCCACAAAACAGCCCTCTCTGAAAAAAATATCGAAAAAATAAGACTTAAGCCATCGACCCAAATGCAAATCTATTAAACGCCAAACCAACCCTCAATCTCAATTTTGCCAATTTCAGTCAAGTTAAAAATTTGAGGCCACGGTTAACCTCGCGTCTTGCGCCCATCGCCCATCACCTCCACAATTTCAGTCAAGCCAAATCCCTCCTGGGAGGGATCAGAATTTAGCTCAAGTCGAAAAATTTGAGGCCACGGTTAACCTCGCGTCTTGTGCACTGCACCCATCGTGCCCAGGGTCACGCTAGCCAGCTATTTTGATTATAAATTTTTGAACAATATCCCCATTTAGCGCGGTATTGATTTTATCAATTATCTGATATTGTTTCATGTGGAGATTTTGGCTCCATCCAGCACTTTTTGCCTCGATATGCAAAGTTCCTTCTTTAAAAAATTTTGGTACTAAATTTTCAACTGCTTCATCTTTAATCATTTCTCTGACAACTTTTTTATATTCACTAATAACGGCCAAAGCTTTAACTTCCCCGCTTAATCCGGCTCTGTTTATTTCTCTTACAACTAATTCGCTTATTGGTCTAAACATTTCAAATATAGATTATGAGTAAGTTCGGCCATTGTTTGCCAGGAAAATTCATCAGCACGCGCAAGTCCGCGCCGCACCAAATCCTCTTGCAAACTTTTATCCTTATATAAGGCATGAATATTTTGAGCCATATCATTGAAATCATTTGGATCAAAAAATACAGCATTTCCTTTTCCGCAAATTTCCGGCATACAAGAAGTATCAGAGGATGCAACCGGAGTTCCACAAGCCATTGCTTCCAGAGGCGGCAATCCAAATCCTTCATAAAAAGACGGGAAAATATAGATCGCAGCCGCATTATATAAATCGATTAATTCATTTTCGTCTACTAATCCTGTAAAAATGACATCTTTTTCAACACCCAGCTCTTTTGGCAGTTTTTTAACTTCAGGATAATAAGGATCTTCTTTTCCGGTTATAATTAATTTGATGTCGTCTCCTGCAAGTTCGCGCACTTTTTTAAATGCCTGAATCATATTTGGAATATTTTTGTGATACCGCCAAACACCCGTGTATAAAAAGAATGGCTTAGTTACATGATATTTTTCAAGAGTTTTTTTGATTCTTAGATTGTCGTGGATTTGTTTGAATTCTTCGGATACGCCCTGATAAATTAGCTTGATTTTGTCTTTGTCTACTCCCGTAAGTTCAGTGAGATCGTTTTTTGAATTTTTAGAGATAGTTATGACTTTTTTGGCTTTCTTAACAGCTGTTCGCAGAGTTAGCACATATCCGATTCTGCTAATAATAGACTTCTTTTTTTTGCCTGGATAAAATGAAAGCGTTAAATCATGGATAGTCACAATTGATGGTCCTTTATAAAAAACAGGAGCATTAAAGTGAGTGAAATGCATTAAATCGAGTTTGTGTGTTTTTAGAACTTTATTGAAGTGAAATTGTTCACGCAGACTATAAATTGGCGCATCAGCAAGAATTTTATGAAATCGCGGCCCAGGTTCTTTATATTTTTTAAATTCCGGTTCATTGAAAAATAAATAATATTCATTGTTGTCGTTAAGTTTTGATAACCGCTTTGTTAACTCAAAAACATAACGTCCAATTCCAGTAAATTTGCTCGAATATATGCGACAATCAATTCCAATTTTCATATAATTTTGCTACGGAAGATAAATTTTACTTGAGTTTCATGCAAAAGTATATTAAATTTAGTCGTGCGTGAACGCGGAGCGGTAGTTCAGTTGGTTAGAACGCCTGCCTGTCACGCAGGAGGTCGCGAGTTCGAGTCTCGTCCGTTCCGCCATTTCAATTTCAACTCGCTAAGGGCGAGAGGCAAGTACTAAATCTATTAGTGCTTTTCGAGTAATTCTTTTAGGATTTCCTTTTGTGATTTTTCATTTATTGGCTCTATTGGTTTTAGAGTTATTTCATTGTCATCTACATTCATTGCAAACCAACCATTTTTACATAAATGATGATAATTTTTAGGAATAGTTATTTGATGATTTTTTGAAATTTTAATAAGTCTTATGGGAGGGTTGTGTTAGATGGGTGTTTTTCAAAATTTCAAAATTTTTGAATTTTTAAAAAAGGTGCTTGAAATAATAGCAACCACTTATGAAGGATTTCTAAAGTTTTTCTAAATTATTTCCTCGCAATCGCCAACTTCACAACATAATATCCGCTAAAGCATGCAAAGAATGTGTTTAGCCAGAAAAATATCCAGCTCGCTTCAACAAAACTAAAAGCTGCAATTAAAATACTGCCTAAAGTCAGCGCCAGGTTTCTTCGAACTGTGCCCATTTCGAGTGTATAGCCAAGTCCGACTCCGGTTAGTCCAAGGATAAAAAACATTGTGTTGTATCCTTCAAATAAATAAAGTGACCAAACAATTAAGGCTGCGCCAGATATCAAAATTACCGGGATGTCTATTTTGTCTGGGATATCAATCATCATCATTATAGTTGCAACTGCAATCAGAATTTGAAGAAAAATGAAGAACACTGGCCCACCGCTTAAATATCCAAGAATAGCAAAAGTGAACATCAAAACATTCCCAACTGCAAACAACCAATTCTTTTTTGAGTATACAGGATGTTTAACTTTCTCAATTGGCCAGGCAGCGCCGGTTACAAGTATTAAAGATCCGACTACTCCAATATAGAAAATGTAATCCATAAGAATTGTGTTAGTTTCGTCAATTCAATTATAACATGTGGATTTTATTTTTCTTGATTAATCAAAATTCTCAACCTATAATGAAGTCCCGATTAATCAAAATTAACTTCAAAAAATCATGGCACAAACATTTTTAAGTATCCAGGAGTCAGCTGAAATTTCTAGCAAGTCTATCCAAACGATTAGACGTGCTATTAAATCTAAAAAACTGAAATCAAGAAAGAGGAAAACTCCACAAGGATACAATTACATGATTGATAAAGAGAGCTTGATTAGCCTATATGACGTTAGATCAATTTTTGATGAACAGGCGAATACAAAGAAAAAAGCTAGTGAAGGTAAAATTTCAAAAACGCCAAGAAAACTTTCAAAACAATATCTTACAAAAGACGATCTGGGTATGTTTAAAGACACAGTGCAAAAATTAATTTCACAGCACGAAAAAGATAAAGAAAATCTATTTAGACTAATCAAAACTTTTCAGGATCGGATAGTCGGTTTAGAGAATCAGGTTAAGTTGTTGGCTGAACCAAAAAAGAAGTGGTATGAACTTTGGAAATAGAGTACACTAACGTTCGTCTCTGATGAGAGCAAAAAAACTTCGTAAAGAGATTTTAAGAAAGTTATTCCATTTATATCAACTCCCGATGATAGTTGGATATATTGTGCTTAGATATTATCTTTCTGAGAGAATTGCGGTTTTTGCTATTGTGGTTGTTCTTGTGATTGTTTTGGAATATGAGTTTTTGCGATTAGATTTAAATGTAAAAGTTCCGGATCCATTTGGCATTATGAGGAAGCATGAGAAGAAGAACGTGAGCGGAATGCTTTTTATGGTTTTGGCGACAATTGTTGTGTTTACGGTTTTTGATTTCAGGATTGCTGTTACAGCTCTTTTAATAACTGTTTTTGGAGATCTTGCTTCAGCATTGATTGGAATCAAGTATGGCAAACATAAGATTAAAACTGGAAAAACCTGGGAGGGATTTGCAGCCGGCCTGGTCACGAATTTGATGATCGCCGCTGTATTTTTATGGGAATATCCATTGATACTTTTTTCAATGGCAATTGTTGCAAGTATTGTTGAGTTCCTTACGTACAAACTTGACGACAATTTAACTGTGCCTATATCGTCGGCATTTGCAGGGCATACGGTTGCTTTTCTTTTAGGAGTTAGCCTGGTTCAACTGACTAATCCTATAACAGATTTATATCAATTCCTCACTTCGTTTTTCTAAAGGAGGTATGAAAATGACTTGCCATAGAATTTCAAGAAGGGTAAAGTTTTTGTGCTCCTTAGAGACGATCAGTCTCTTGTGAGCGTAAGCGAACTCAATATTAGTACTAACCAATTACGAAATGTCACTCTTTGAAAACACTTTAAAGCAGATAAATGAAGCTGCTGAGATTATGAATCTTGAAGAAGATATTTTAACTATTTTAAGCCATCCAAAAAGAATTATTCAGGTTAGCCTTCCAATTAGAATGGATGATGGAAAGGTTAAGGTTTTTGATGGATTTCGTGTTCAGCATAATGATGTTGCTGGTCCATTTAAAGGTGGGATTAGATATCATCAACAAGTTGATATGGAAGAAGTTAAAGCTCTTGCAACATGGATGACTATGAAATGTTCAGTTGTAGGAATCCCTCTGGGTGGAGGAAAAGGTGGAATCATTGTTGATCCAAAAACATTATCAACGCGGGAATTAGAACAATTAACTCGTCGATATATAAATAGAGTTCAGCATAATATTGGACCTGATATGGACGTGCCTGCTCCTGATGTAAACACAAACGGGCAAATCATGGCATGGATGACTGATGAATATATGAAACTTGGCAACATCAACAGACGTGGTGTTGTGACTGGTAAGCCACTTGAATGTGGAGGATCTGAAGGACGAGCTGCTGCGACTAGTCAGGGTGGATCGATTGTATGGGAAGAAATTGCAAAAGAAAAAGGAATTAAGCCAGGAGAAACTCGTGTAGTTATTCAGGGATTTGGAAATGCCGGTTCTCACATGGCTCGAATTATGGGAGAGCAAGGTTACAAAATCGTTGGAGTTTCTGATTCAAAAGGTGGAGTTTATTGTGAAGAAGGATTAGACGCACCTTGTGTGTTGAAATGTAAAGTTGAAAAAGGAACAGTAATTGAATGTGAATCACAATGTGGTAGTTGTAAGCAAATCACAAACGAAGAATTAATCACTGCAGATTGTGATATTTTAGTTCTTGCTGCTCTTGAAAATCAAGTTACTGAAGAAAACGCAGCAAATGTTAAAGCTAAATATATTATCGAGTTAGCAAATGGTCCGGTTACTCCTGAAGCAGATAAAATTCTCGAGAAAAATGATGTTCTGGTTATTCCAGACATTCTTGCAAATGCAGGTGGTGTAACAGTTAGTTATTTTGAATTAGTTCAGAATGAAGCTGGATATTATTGGTCAGCAGACAAAGTTCAAAGACGTCTTAAACCAATTATGATCAAGGCATACCAACGTGTTAGCGAAATGATGCAGGAATACAAGTGTTCAATGCGTCAGGCAGCATTCATCTCAGCGATGGATAGACTTAGTGTGATGCTGAAGACAAGAGGGTTTGAGTAAAAAACAATATATAAAGAAAAGGCCTTCTCATTGCGAGCAGGCCTTTTTTAGTTGTCATAACTATTTTGGCTTCAAAATAGTTTTGGCGCCATAACTATTATGGCCGCAAAACTTTCTACCTAAAAACCTCAGTTATCGAACTATTTAACTTTGGGTATTTCTTGAAATATTCAAGTCGTTCAGTTTTCAGCCGCGCCACCATATCGTTGTATTCATCTAAACGGCCTGCTTGTTCGTACAGTCGTCGAGGTTGCACGATTTCCATGTCTTCCAATCCTGGTACCTCTGAAGCAATCATATAGCCAAAATCTGGATCTTCTTCCCATTTGATTGTTCCTTCTGCGATGCCTTTTACACATGCAGATGAGTGCGGGATTTTCACTTTTTTCGATTCCTCGATTGCTTCTGGCCCTCCAACTCGTCCTGTGTTCATCAGGTAAACCTGCATGTCTATTTTGCCTAATAATTCTTCGATTCTGTTGCCTTGTTGATCGTCTAAAAGTGGGAAGAAAGGATTAGTGCCTGGGATTCTAAGTGCCTTTCCTGCCTCAGCTGCGCCTCCTGCTGATGTGCCTGTTGTTTCACCTAACATGAAGTATGCTGCAGCTTGTTCTGCGTTTAATTTCGCAACGCTCGGTATAATATTTTCGTTTTTATTTAAGATGATTAAGGCATCAGCTTTCTGGATTTCACTAGCCTTTCCTGCATTAGGAATCGCATCTAAATGAAAGATCGAACGTCCGTTTTTTGTGTAAGAAGTATCAAAAAAGTCGAGCTCTCCTTCATCATTCATTGAAACATTTTCAAGATAAGCTTTGCTTTCGATTGTCGCATTATAAATTGCTTCTTCAGTTTCTGGATTTAACCCAAAAGTCTTTGCAAAACAACCGGCTTCAGTTGCATAAACTTTTCCATTCGGCATTAAAGCTAAAAAGTCGTCCTGAACCGGTCGCGATTCGTTTTGTGATGTAAAAGTTGTTGTAGTTTTTCCTGTTCCTGAAAGTCCAATAATCAAAAGTGTCTTTTCGCCATTAGAAGTCGGAACGATCTTTGCCCCAGCATGCAATGGAATTCCACCTTTATCATAAATCATCTTATTCCACATTCTAAGTCCGCTCTTTTTGCTCTCTCCAAAATAATCAGTATTAAAAACACGGGTAACCATACAATCAACATCAGTTGCAATTAACCGATCATTATCATACTCCGGAGCCTCAAGATTTGGAGTATAAATGATAGTTAATTCCGGCTTAAACCCTTCGTTTTCGTAAGATTCCAAAGGATAATACATAGTCTTTTGCATAGCCGCAATATTCGCAATCGATTTCTCACAAATTAGCCGCGCTTTCACACGATATTCAGGATCATTCCCAATATATCCATCAATCACAATCATATCTTTGTCACTCATATATTCATTTTGCATAGTCGCCATTTTGTCACCTTCAGCCTTAGTAATGCATTGAATTGTGTGGTTTTCTGGATTGTCGCTAACCATAAAAGTCGATGGCCCGCTACGCGAAACAACCTTAGTCGAAACATTCCAGCTTCCATATTTAGTTTTCTTTGCATTCGGCATAGCCTCGATCATTTTGTCGAGTTCGTCGAAAGACGGATTGTAAATAAGATTCCAATCAGTTGGGAGGTTTGCGTAGTTAGACATGTTTAAAAGAGTTAGATATGCGCGTGTATTTTAAATCTTAACCTGCAGTTTGTGCAAGGGGAATTTTGGGATGGGATTTTAACTTGAGGAAGTAAAAGATTTAATCTCACATACATATACTTGACAAGTATGTCAAATTAACGTAAAGTATCAATCTTGATATTTATTAATTTTTATTTATGGTTAAACGACAAGAATTAACAGTTAAAGATTATTATGGTTTAGAAAATACTATTGATATGACAGTAGAAATCAATGAATTAACCAATGTATATGCTATAAAAGATGAATTAAAAAGCAGATTTATTGCATGTTTGTTAGGTTTGGCTATTGGGGATTCAAAAGGTATGCCAGCTGAGAGTAAAAGCGTTGATGAAGCTGAATATGTGGCTAATACTTTTGATTATTTAGACGGATATTTGCCTGCTGGCAGCTATACGGACGATACCAATCATGCAATTTTACTTGCAGAATCTTTGATTAAGGCTGGTGGTATGGATGTTGATATATTTATGCAAAATATGTCAAATATGGATTTAGGAAGGGGATATGGGCCAACAACTTTAAAATCAGTAACTCGATTTCTTCAAACTGGTTTGGCAAAACTATCTGGCCATGAAACTCCAGGGGATGGGCCTTCTATGAGGGTTGCTCCGGTAGCATTACTTTATTATTACGATTATGAACTTTTAAAGAAAAAAGTTATAGAATCAGCAATCTGTACTCATACAATGCCTGAAGCAGTTGCCGGGGCATTATCAGTAGCTTTTTCAATAGCTTATATGCTGAATAATTTTGAAGCTGGAATTGATATGGAAGAGTATCGTCAGGAATTAATAAAATTTATTAAACCCATATCGTCTGAGGTTGCAGATTCATTTAAAAAAGATGCAGAGTTGATGAAAAGACATGGGTGTAGAGTATTGGAAGCGGTTCCTTATTCAATAAAAGCAGTAATTGATAATCCTGATTCATATGAAGATACTATAACTGCATCAATAAAAGGTGCGGGTGATGCAGACACCATTGCTGCAATGGCTGGTGCAATTTCAGGTGCATTAAATGGCGTAACAAATATTCCAAAAAAGTGGATTGATGGATTGGAGAATGATAAAAAAGGAAAAGCATATATTGTTGCCTTGGCTGAAAAGTTATATGAAGTATCGCAAAAATTGCAAAATCAACAACAATAAATTATCTATCTTTTAATTCAAATTTAAAGCTTCCAAATGCACGCATGTAGTCATATAGAGCTTTTAGAAGTTCATCAGCTGTGCAGTTTCCGTGGTTTGCATATTTTTCGTGTATATATTTACCATTATCATCACGTATGAATTCTCCTTCAACCTGTTTATAAACAGGGATTCCTGCTTGGGGCTCCCATAAATGTTCGAGTTTTTGGTTTAGCCATACTGTGTCCTCATTTTCATCTCCGACTGTAACAAATTTACCATTCTCGATAAAGATATCACCTATCAAATCTCCACCACTTTTATCAGATAGATAAATTTTCAAAGTTTTACTACTATTGTTTTCATTCAAAGTTTCTTCGTTTGGATAATTGTTATGTTCCATGATTAAATGGGTTATTAATATTCTAACTCACTATTAATGATTCGCAAAGAAATATCTATATTTTGATCTAATCCATTGTATGTATTTGAATAAGTCATTTCATAAGGATTATCTTTCCCTAACAAACTCCCCATCATGTCAAGGCTTTCAATTGAATAGATGGTAAAGAGTCAAAACATAATGTGATT